>NZ_JBAHZB010000046.1:0-9335 GCF_036697315.1 Alteromonas sp. 14N.309.X.WAT.G.H12 | reverse complement strand
GAACTCATGACCAACAACCCACGGAAGATCAACGCCCTTAAAGAATTGGGCGTTAACGTGGTTTCCCGCAAACCCATTGATCATGGTATGACCAAAGACAATAAGTATTATCTTAAGACGAAAACGGAAAAACTGGGTCACGTTTTCGACCCTCACATGTTCAAGTAAGGCCATAAACCTGAATGCTCAGTTAGAAACTGATTCAGCTTCCGTTAATACCCGATCGCTTATAAACGTAGCATAAGTTCAATTACCTGCCCGCGTCATTAGGGTTAAGGAGACCGTATGAAACGTTTATCCATAGCGATCCTCACCGCCCTTTCGGCAGTGAATACCCTAGTTGCACTGCCCGTAATGGCAGAGCAAGAGCAAGCTACCGCAACTCAGTCAGAAGCCTTATCCTATTCCGATGCCGAACTGGATAGTGTCCTTGCTCCTATTGCTCTGTACCCAGACACAATTCTTACTCATATTCTTATTGCCTCTACCTATCCCCTGGATATTGTGTCAGCTGACAGATGGCGACAACAAAACAGTGAACTCAGTGAAGATGAAATACAAGAGCAAACCGAATCATTTAATTGGGATCCCAGTGTTAAAGCGCTGCTTCCGTTAACGGATATTTTGCACACACTGGCCTCTGACTTAGACTGGTTGCAACAGTTAGGTGACAATGTGCTTATCAGTCAAAGCCGGGTATTGGCCAGAGTGCAGGTATTGCGTCAACACGCCCTTAACGCAGGGACGTTAAGCGATAACGAATACCTAGACGTGGAGCAGGATGAAGACGTTATTGTCATCGAGCCCACGCGCAAAGAATACATTTATGTGCCGTTTTACGATACCCGCGTGGTGTTTGGTCACTGGTGGCACCCTGTCGCCCCTGTTTACTGGCATCAACCTGCCCATTTTCGTTTAGCGGGCAGCTTCTACTGGAGCCCTCGCATCCATTTGTCCACCACCTTTTATTTTGGGGGCATTCTCTGGCACAACAGACAGGTCGTTGTAAATCACAAACCGGTAAAACGCTTTTATTACGGGAAGGACGTAAAACGGGTTTATAGTCGAGACTACCAACCATGGCAGCACAATACCGCCCATCGCCATGTGCGCTACTCGCCCCGCGTTATCCATAGTGCGCCGACCCATTTTGCCACCCCAAGGGTGGTTAAAAAGCCCATTCGCTCGCCTACCAAAGTAACCACCACCGTCACCCGTCGTAACACCGAGCGCGGAGTAACGGTACGCAAAGAAACCACGGTGAAAAAACCAGTAACTGTGCGTCAAGAAGCGGTGCGCAAAGAAACCACGGTGAAAAAACCAGTAACTGTGCGCCAAGAAGCGGTGCGTAGAGAAACCACAGTGAAAAAACCAGTAACAGTGCGCCGCGAAGTGGTGCGCAAAGAAACCACAGTGAAAAAGCCAGCAACAGTGCGCCGAGAAGTGGTGCGTAGTGCACCACAGCAAAAACGAACCACACCGGCGGCGGTGAAAAAACGTCAAACAGTACAGCAGCCTAAACAGCCCAAAGGCAAAAATCGCGATCACAATTAAAAAAGGGCGCCAAGCGCCCTTTTCTTACACAAAAAATACAAAAAACGGCTTCTCTTATCTAGTATTCGATAACCAGCTGCTCTTTTTCCACCCACATACGGCTAGGTACCCGATTACCAATAAAGGATAAATCCAACTGATTAAAATCCAGCAATAAAATAACCGGTGCCGACTGGCCTTTTAGCATCTCAGCCCAGCGTGATATTTCACTTTCATCAATTTGATTGCTTTCGTGTATTTGAAATCCGTCTAGTTGGGGGCGTATTACCTGTAATACGCCCGACTCACCATCGTAATCAACGTCACCACTTAACGTTGCCGATGCACTGAGCGCTTGCTGATCCTGGGTGCCACTTATATCCACCCTGATGGCAACATGATTATCTTTTGCCAAGGTGATGTAGGGGTTAGAAAAGACAACCTTGTTGCCCTGATAGTATTCGGTTTGCGGAAATGCCATTCCCACCACCTGATTGAGATCCTGTTGTGATAGCCTGAACGTAAAAGCCCCTGCCCAGGAATTAAAACACAGACACAACAATACCATTAAAGATGTTATTTGAGTTAGCAGACGCATAAAGCCTCATGATAGATTGCGTTGTATGCACTTTAACACAAGCTCTTAGCCTGTGTTTTCCCTAATTCTTTTTGCCAGGAGGCTATCTATGATCACTGATAGTGCATTTTTGTCCGCTTACGTTATTAACGCTGACGGTAAAGCGACAAAGCAACCTCAGTTCACCTCTGCCAGCCCCCTTGGGCCTGGAGAGTTCGTTTGGTTACACCTACAATGCGATGCCCCGGATGCTGATCACCTACTAAGCCAAATCCCGTTAAGTGACGGCGTGGCAGACGCATTGTGTGTTCCAGAAACACGTCCAAGGGCCATGCAAATAGAAGACGGCGTGTTAATTTACTTACGGGGTATCAACAAAAACCCGGATGCCGACCCTGAAGACATGGTATCGCTACGTATTTGGTGCCAGCCCGGTCTAATAATTACCGCCCGACGTAAACACCGACAATTAATGTCAATCCAGTCGCTGCAACAGGACGTTGCCAATAACCAAGCCCCCACCACACCGACCAACCTGTTGCTTGAGGTCATTACCCGTCTGGCAAATGGTATTCACGATATGGTGGATGAAATAGATGACGAGTTGGTTTCCTTTGAAACCGATGAGCGCCTGTCGAGCCAGGATCGTCAAGCTTTGGCTAGTCTGCGACGACAATCAGCCTCAATTCGACGCTTTCTATCCCCTCAACGTGATGCCCTAGATGCCTTATACCGCTTTACCCCGTTTTTGAATAAAGAACAGGCGTTTTGCCTTCGTGAACAAACCGATAGAATCACTCGTTATGTTGAAGATCTGGATTTAGCCCGAGAACGCGCCGTGGTATTGCAGGATGAGCAACGAAACCGCATTGCCGATCAACAGGGCATGCGTATCTACCTATTGTCCATGGTAACCGCAGTATTTTTACCCCTTTCTTTTCTTACCGGTATATTTGGTATGAATGTGGGTGGTCTACCGGGCACGGATTCGCCCAATGCCTTTACTCACCTTATGATTGGAATGGGCTTATTGGCAGTGGCGATGTTAGTGGCCATGCTTTGGCGTCGATGGTTGTAATAATTCACGGGATAGATATAGATAACAATACATTATATTTTTATTATACTAGTAATTGCGAATTTACTTATTCATGCTATGTTGAAATAACACATTCGGTTATATGAATATACAGGGTGATTAATATTTATACACTGAATGAATGTGTGAGCTGAGGCATGGCTCATTCGTGGCCTTTTATCATCATTAAGTAGAGAACGACGCAAATGCTATATCCATGGATTAAGGATGGACACAAAATTTTTCGACTGGTACTCGTAGCGCAATGGGTATTGTCACTTTTTATCGGCTTTTATACGCAGGACTACTTGCCCGCCTTTATTTTCGGTTTACCTATTTTATTGCCTCCGCTGTTTTTAAGTATTACTCAACCCAGCAGTGTACTTAGCCGAGTAGCGGTAGGTATTGGCACACAGCTGTTTACCGCACTGCATATCCATCAAGCCTTTGGACTCATCGAAATCCATTTTGAAATATTCGTTCTTTTGGCCTTTTTGGTGGTATTTCGAGACTGGCTGGTTATTGCTGCGGCCACCGTGGTTGTGGCCGTGCATCATATCGGCTTTTTTATTTTACAGTCAGAAGGCGTCAGTGTTTATGTATTTGAAGAAGGCCATCACACGATAGGGATTTTAATCCTGCATGCAGTATTTGCCGTTACCGAATGCCTCGTCTTAATGTTCGTCGCTAAGCGTTCTTTCGAAGAAGGAACCAATGCTTACGCTCTTAGCAATACCGTTCAACAAGTACTAGAGGATCCCAATAGCATCGATTTATCCGTAGACGTGCCTCGTATCACCACCGGAACCCGGCAGTTTGCCGATCTGTTAGCGCAAATGAACACCTTAGTAGGTCATACCCGAGGGCTAACCAACGAGGTGTCATCAGCCAGTGATATTATCAAAACCGCCATGTCAGAACTGAGCCAAACCAGTGTAAAAAGTGCCGATGAAGTGGCCAGCGTCTCCTCTGCATCGGAAGAAATTGCCGTGTCGATGAAAATGACCAGTGAGCGTACCCATCTGGCCAGCGAAATGACCCTTGCCGCCACTGCACTTACAGCAACCTCAAAAGAGGCGTTAGATTCCTCGGCGTCATCGGTTTCTTCATTAAAAGCCTTACTCAGTGAAGCGGAAAAAACCAATCTGGAACTCAACGAGCGCTGTAATAGTATTTCTGATGCCATGCGCTCGATTACCGCCGTTGCCGATCAAACGAACCTACTCGCTTTAAATGCGGCGATTGAGTCGGCTCGGGCGGGTGAACATGGCCGAGGCTTTGCGGTGGTGGCCGATGAAGTGCGCACCCTGGCCATCCGTTCTAAAGAAAGCGCCGATGAAATCTCTTTTGTTACCGAGCAACTAGTCAGCAGTACGGCTAACTCAGTGCAACAAATGCAAGATTGTATTGCCCTCGTGGATCAGGCCGTTAATGACTCGTCCGAAGCCAATACCGCCATATCTAAAATAGAAATCCAGATGAATAATGCCTCTGAACATATGACAGAGGTGGCCGCCGCCGCAGAAGAACAAGAAGCCGCTTCCCAGTCCATTGCTGAAAGTACCGCCAAGTTGCATGAATTAGCACAAGATGAGGCCACCACAGCATTACGTCTGGAAGAACAAGTGGTTCAACTCGCCACCTTATGTAGCCACATGCAAGAAGCCGTTCAAAAATTCGTGATTAAATGACCGGTAAAAAAGGATGGGGGCTACTCGCAGTTTGGGTTGCCGCCCTCATGGTGGGGCTCTGGTTTTACGGTGACGATAAAATTGTACCCTTTGATCCCAATTTTAGCCTCAACCGTGCTGCTGCCAGCGACGACTTCGACCACCAGTTTGTCGACATGTTGAAAAGCGCAGGTATTCAACCCGGAAGCCTTGTGCATATACAGGCAAGTACTCCCTGTTATTGCAATACCCTGAGCAACATTCACCAGCAAGCGCTGCTTAGCTTATTGAAAAATGACGGCTATCAATGGGTAACGCTGAATATTGAAAACATCCCAGCCCTTGCCCCCTGGGTGCCTACGTTTCCGGCGTTGGCGGTAATCGATATGAAAGGCAAGCTTCGTTATTTAGGCCCCTACGCCACGGGTATTGGGTGTTTTACCGGCGACGATCTGGTCAATGATATTGCCGCTATGGCAAAACAAACCCAGCCTTTAGGTGCGGTGATAAACAGCGAGGCTGAAGGCTGTTACTGCCCCACTCAAAGTCAGCCTTAGGCCCCACTGGTTTCCTCACGGCTGTCCCCTTGTAACCCTTTAATATGTGCAACCACACTGCGAGCCAACGCACTGTGGTTGTAGCCACCTTCTAAGGTACTGACCATGCGACCATGACAACACGCATCGGCAACCTTACGTAATTCAGCAGAAATCCACTTGTAGTCATCTTCTCGCAAACGCAAATGCCCCATATGATCTTCAGCGTGTCCATCAAATCCTGCGGAGATCAAAATCAGTTCCGGCGCATAATTTTGCAGCACGGCAAACCAATGACGGACTTTCTCACGAAAGACCTCCCCCGTTGTACCAGCATCAAGGGGCACAGATAAGACATTGCTCGCAGAAACAGGATCGCCAGAATGGGGATAAAAGGGATGCTGAAAGGATGAGCACAACATGATGTGCTTGTCGCCAGCAACAATGTTCTCGGTTCCGTTACCGTGATGCACATCAAAATCCACAATGGCCACCCGGTTTAACCCATGATGTTTCAGCGCGTATCTGGCTGCCACTGCGATATTATTAAACAAACAAAAACCCATGGCCGAGTCGTATTCGGCATGATGACCTGGGGGACGTACGGCACAAAAAGCCTGTCTATCCTCCCCCGCCATTACCCAATCCACAGCTTCGATCCCTGCCCCTGCAGATTGTAATGCCGCGCTTAAGGTTATAGGCGTCATTCCTGTGTCATCGTCCACCCAAATTAACCCCGACTTAGGCGCTTGCTCAAAAATGCCTTTAACATAGTAAGGATCATGGGCGAGTGCTAAGTATTCCTGGGGGCAAGGGCCCACATCCTGATGTTCACAGGTCATTTCTAACCCTGATGACAACAGTTGATCATCAATGGCATAAAGACGGTCTGGGCATTCCGGATGCTGATGTCCTACATCATGATTGAGGCAATCTTTACCTCTAAATATGCGTACTGTCACTGGGCATCCTCCAGTTTAAGTTCCAGTTCCACTTCGCTGGGATCGCTTCCCGCCATACGCTTAAAATTAGCGTTTTCGAAAATCGCGATCATAGGCTTGTTCTCTGCGCGCACATAGGCCAGCATTCTGCGCATTTTCCGCTTTCGGGCAATCTCGATAAGACGGCTGAGCAGCAATTTTGCCATGCCTTTTCCTTGTTGGTTTTCCCGGGTTACAAAGGCAGCTTCACAGGAGTTATCATCAGGATTGAAATAAAAGCGGCCCACCGCATGAATAGTGAGTCGGGAGCCTTCCTGACGGACTATACACAAGGCCGCGTCACTGCGTTGGTCAACGCTGACGAGGTTACACGACTTCTCACGGGACATTTGCTTAGGATCATAGTTGTAGCGTAAGCGTAATGTTTCTTTGGTGTGAGAGTAGAAAAACTCCTGTAGACGCCGTTCGTCAGCCGGGTTTAACGGACGCAAATAATAGGTTTCCCCCTGAATAACTAACTTCTGCAGTTGAATGGCACCTAATTCAGGGATATCAGTAGGGTACTTTTCCTGATAGTGGGGAACCCAATAGTTCTTGCGCACTTCTGAGAGCAGCTGGGAGCGGAATTTAGGGTGAGCCACCCGTATCAGTTCCATGGCTCGTTCACGAATACTCTTTCCTCGTAACGAAGCTATGCCGTATTCGGTAACCACATAATGCACGTTGCCTCGACTGGTCACTACCCCCGCGCCTTCGGTAATACAAGGTTTAATGCGGGAAACGGTTTCATTGCGCGCGGTAGAGGGCAGCGCAATGATCGGCTTTCCCCCTTTGCTGATGGATGCACCACTAACAAAATCCACCTGGCCGCCAATACCGCTGTAAAAATCATAGCCCAGTGAATCGGCCACCACCTGACCGGTCAGATCCACCTCTAGGGCGCTATTGATTGCCACCATTTTGTCGTTTTTAGCAATATTGGTCGGCTTGTTCACATAGCTACTAGGGTAAAACTCGATGTGGGGGTTGTTATCAATATAGTCATACAAACGCTGGGAACCGATGGCGAAGCTGGTAACAATCTTACCGGGGTGAAAGGTTTTTTTCCTGTTGGTGATCGCCCCCGACTCGATAATCTCAATAATGCTGTCGGTGAGCATTTCGCTATGAACCCCCAAATCCTTATGGTGCATTAGGTATTTAAGAGTAGCACTGGGGATTTTGCCAATACCGAACTGCAGGGTCGAGCCATCTTCCACCAGCATGGCCACATATTGCCCAATACGCTCGGTAATAGTATCAATGGGAGGCGGCGGCACTTCCACTAATGGTTCATTTGCCTGAATACAGGCATTGATTTCGCTGATATGAATATAAGAGTGCCCGGACGTACGAGGCACGCAGTCGTTCACCTGAGCGATAACCGTATTAGCATGACGCACGGCGGACATACAGATATCTACCGACGCCCCTAACGAACAATACCCGTATTCGTCCGGCGGGCTCACATTGACCAATACCGCATCAAGGGGCAAGGTACCATCGCTAAATAAGCTGGATATTTCCGATAAAAACACCGGCGTGTAATCGGCGCGGCCTTCATCCACCGCCTTGCGCACCACTTCGCCACCAATAAAGAAGGTGTTCACTTTAAATAACTGCCGGTACTTTTCCTGCGCCCAGCGCGTATCACCCAATGCAAGCATATGCACCAGTTCAAGATCACTGATGCCCGCACTATGGTCGATGAGATCCTGAATTAATGCATAGGGTACCGACGCATTTCCACCGACAAATACCCGGCATCCAGACTTGATTAGTTGATTCCAGACAGGCTTAGGGGGCAAAACCACGGCCATATACGCTCTCCACAGAGTAAGATCTATACGTTATGTTGGCATATTCTGGCACAAGTTCATTGATCAAGCTTAATAAACCGACCAAAGTCGAATAACCCTAAGACAAAAAAAGTCGCACCTAGGTGCGACTTTTTATGCATTGAATGATACCAATCACTCTTGTTCGGTTTGCCGTTTAGCCCCAAACCATTTCACCACCATGACATAGAACATGGGGACAAAGAAAATGGCTAAGAAGGTGGCGGCGAACATACCGCCCATCACCGCAATACCAATGGCGTTTTGGCTTTCAGAACCCGCGCCAGAAGAAATGGCCAAGGGTGTAACTCCTAGAATAAATGCCATGGAGGTCATCAGTATAGGACGAAAACGTTGCTTGGCTGCCACGGATACCGCCTCTAATAAGTCCATGCCGCCATCGTATTGTTCCTTGGCAAATTCCACAATCAAAATGGCATTTTTCGCCGCTAGCCCCACCGTGGTTAAGAACGCCACCTGCAGGTACACATCATTTGGCAATCCAAATAACCAAGCAGCAATTACCGAGCCTAATATCCCAAGCGGAACCACAAGGATAACAGCAAAGGGCACAGACCAGCTTTCGTATAAAGCTGCCAAACATAAAAAGACCACCAAGATAGACAAGGCGTAAAGCATGGGCGCCTGTGAACCTGCTGCCTGTTCTTCGTAGGACAACCCGGACCATTCCAAGGCAAAACCAGAAGGCAGTTGCGCCACCAGTTTTTGCGCTTCATCCATGGCTTCCCCCGAGGATACGCCCGGCGCAGGGCTACCCTGAATATTCACCGATGAGACACCATTAAAACGCTCAAGCTTAGGCGAACCATAATTCCACTCTACGGAAGAAAAAGCACTGAAAGCTACCATTTCGCCCTTGTTATTGCGTACATACCATTTATCAAGATCTTCTGGAGACATACGATATTCAGCGTCAGCTTGTAGATACACACGCTTAATACGCCCACCATCAATAAAGTCATTCACATAGGTTGAGCCCCATGCAATGCTTAGGGTGTTATTAATATCGCTTAAAGATAATCCCAGTGCCGACGCTTTTTCGCTGTCGATATTGATCTTAAACTGCGGCACGTCCGATAAGCCATTAGGCCGTACCCCCACC
>NZ_JBAHZB010000045.1:0-29202 GCF_036697315.1 Alteromonas sp. 14N.309.X.WAT.G.H12 | reverse complement strand
CGACCGAAAATATGCCCTTGGCCGCCGATAACCGTTACAATCAACTTGGTTGGTTTTGCCGCGGTTAATTGGAGTAATTGGTTAGCGGTGACATCGCGGGAAATCACTTCTTTGTTTTGCACAACGTCCACCCCCAACAGGGTATTTTCCAGATTTTGCGCTGCCATAATACTGGCCACTGTGGACCCCGACCCCATCACAAAACAGGTTTCAGGCTCATCCTCCATGATTTCGTCAATATAAGCGGCAATGTCATCTAAAACCAGTTCATCGTTCTCTTTTCCGCCCATTTTCACCGCCTGAACATAGGTCAGGGCATTAGGGACAACCAGTTCGCCATAATGCTTGGCTAACACTTTCCCTTGGCGAAAAGCGTCTTCATCGATATCCCGTACTTCGCCTTCAATTTCACTGACAAGCTCCCCTCGGATCATCATTGCTACCACTTCCCCTGCGGCAACTGGGGTGACGGCATAAACCCCCGAATGAATTTTGCAGCCCGCCGGCACGCCCAACACAGGCATGGCAGCATAGTCCGTTTCCTCTTGAATACGTTTACACACGTTTCGCGCAGTGCCATCACCACCAGCAAAAAGCAGTAGATCAGCCTGATTTGCGAGTATAGCCCCCACAGCCTTTTCCGTATCTTCCCCCTCGGTTTGCGCCGAGTTTGGCTGATAAACAACGGTATAAGAAAGCCCCAACGCCGCACACACATGCTCGCCCATATCGCCAGCGCCGGTAATAATGTGAAACTTATCGGCTAAAGGCGCGAGTACAGACAGTGCTTTTGTCATCTTTTCCCCCGCCTGTTGACGTGCGCCAGCAGCCAGAGCTTGACGGCGGATCTCCCCGCCATCACTGCCTTTTAACGCCAATGCGCCGCCAATACCGGCAAAAGGATTGATTACAACACCAAGCCTAAATCGTCTCATTTTACACATTCCTCAACATAAACAGGATCGAGTGACGGCGTAGAAAAATTACGATGCAATGCCTCAAGAAATAATGCGGCTCGCTTAGGAAAGCCCGTATTAACATAGGTTAAAAGTTGCTGGGCAACCTTGCGTGTAAAGCCGGCTCGGTCTGGCTCGGCACCGTTCAAATTATCAGTACTAACCTGAAAAGTCCGACCCGCCGCCAACGTAAACGCCCATTCAATGGCCTGCGGCTTTACTTCCACATTTTCAAAAGCCCGTTGTTGCTGGGCATTGCGCCCATCGGGACAATACCAGTAGCCATAGTCTTCTAATTGTCGACGGGCTTGCCCGGCAATACACCAGTGGGAAATTTCATGTAACGCGCTGGAAAAGAAACCGTGAGCAAAAACGATGCGATGATAAGGAATATCATTATCAGCAGGTAAATAAATGGGTTCATCATCTCCCCGCACCAAGCGCGTATTATAGGTGTCAAAGAAACACTGGTTAAACAGCTGTATTAACCCATCCACATCATTATCAATGTGGTTGCTATTATCTGTACGGGCGGTATTGCGCATATCGGCTGGCTTCATCATGTTGGCTTAACGTTGTTTAAACAACAGACGCGGTACTACGGCTTCTTATTTAAGGGGGCGCATAGTAACAAAAAGATCTGCCAAGAGCCAAAATACGTCGTGCTTTGGCCACCAACAAAGGGACTATTTTCATTGCCAAAAACCGCCCGTTGATGATAAAACACGGAGCAAATAATTCTCGCTAATCAGGTTCCCTATCCTATGGCTGATTTTACTGACTGGGCGCTCCCCTCGCCTTTTATTCAAAACTGGCAAATTCAACCAACTCATATCGACCATTATCAACATGTCAACAATGTGGCCTATTTGGCACAAATGGAATCACTGGCATGGGCCCATTCCAATAGCCTAGGGCTGCATTTTGCAGACTATCAGGCAATTGGAAAAGGTATGGTCATACGCCGTCATGAACTGGATTATCTGCAACCGGCCTTTGAGGGTGACACGCTCATGTGTGCCACCTGGATCACCGATTGCCACAACGGCATTACGCTAACGCGACGCTTTCAATTTGTTTGTGCAAAGCGCAACAAAGCGGTGTTTGCTGCACAAACCCACTTTGTTTGCGTAAAGCTCGCGACCGGAGCACCAACACGCATGCCCCCACAGTTTAAAGCGTGCTATGGCGCTGCGGTGGTAAATCCCACCGAAAAAAAAGCATAGGTGCAGCCGCTACCCTGTTGTGACTATCGGGGTGCATGGTATGTTGTCACCCCGTTGGACGCCCTAGATTGACGCAGCCACCAGCGTCCCTTGTTCTATTGCTCGTTTAGCATCAAGTTCACGGGCTTCATCGGCACCGCCCACCAAGTGACAGGGTTTAATTAAGCCGTCCTTGAGTGTCCTAAGGGACTCCTGACCGGCACAGATAACAACATTATCCACGGCGAGCACCACATTCTCACCCTCAATAACGCAGTGCAAGCCATCCCCATCGATGGCCTGATAAGTCACCCCGGAAATCATCTTCACCCCTTTTTTCAATAAACTCGCACGATGTGCCCAACCGGTGGTTTTACCTAAACCCGCGCCCAGTTTCGTGGTTTTACGCTGAAGTAGATAGATCTCTCGGGGTGACGGTTCAACTTGCGGCGCGATCCCCTCGACACCGGCCCGTGCAGACATCGTCATATCCACTCCCCATTCGCGCATGAACACGGGAATGTCCAAACTTGGGGATGCGCTTGCCTGTGAAAGGTACTCTGCCACGTCAAAACCAATGCCGCCAGCACCGATAATAGCCACCCGTTTACCCACGGGCTTTTTCTTTTTAATCACATCAATATAAGAAAGCACACTCGGGTGATCATTTCCTTTAATATCCGGTGTTCTTGGCGTGACCCCGGTGGCAATAATTACCTCGTCCACATCACTGCTGTTTAGGGTGTCAGCATCAACCTGAGTATTTAATTTTACCGTCACGCCCATAAGTTCAAGCTGCTTGTTAAAATAGCGCAGGGTTTCATTAAACTCTTCTTTACCAGGAATTTGACGGGCGATATTGAATTGACCTCCAATTTCCGAAGCGCTGTCATATAAGGTAACGGTGTGACCACGCCGCGCTAGGGTTGTTGCAGCCGCCAATCCCGCTGGACCGGCGCCAACAACGGCAATATGTTTTGGCTTTTCCGTTTTCTCAATCACCATCTGCAATTCATGACAAGCCCGGGGATTTACCAAACAACTGGTGAGCTTACCGTTGAAAATATTATCCAAGCAGGCTTGATTACAGCCAATACAGGTATTGATCTCATTGCTTCGATTTTCCTGTGCTTTACGCACAAACGCCGGATCGGCTAAAAAGGGACGGGCCATGGATACCATATCCGCGTCGCCACGGGCTAAAACCTGTTCGGCCACCTCAGGTGTATTAATTCGATTACTGGTGATAACCGGCACCGTTAATGCCTCTTTAAATTTGGCGGTTACCCAGGTAAATGCAGCTCGGGGAACACGGGTGGCAATAGTGGGTATTCTGGCCTCGTGCCAGCCGATACCGGTATTAAGAATGGTGGCGCCCGCCGCTTCAACCTCAAGCCCCAGTTTCACCACCTCGTCATAGGACGAGCCCCCTTCCACCAGATCGAGCATAGACAGACGATAAATCAAAATAAACTCATCCCCCACGGCTTGGCGAACCCGCCGCACCACTTCTATCGGCAAGCGGATCCTGTTGTCATAGTCGCCCCCCCAACTATCGGTGCGATGGTTGGTTCTTTGGGCAATAAACTGATTAAGAAAATAGCCTTCGGACCCCATGATTTCCACGCCGTCGTAACCCGCCTTTTGCGCTTGGGTGGCGGCAAAAACAAAATCTTCAATTTGCTGTTCTATTTCTTCGTCACTCAGGGCTTTTGGCACAAACGGGCTAATGGGTGCCTGAATGGCAGAAGGTGCCACCGCCTTTTTAGAGTAGGCATAACGCCCTGTATGCAAAATCTGCATACATATTTTTCCCCCGGCCTCATGCACCGCATCTGTGACCACCCGATGGTGTGCAACGGCTTTATCAGAATCTAACCGACGGGTAGCAGGATGGGTGGAGCCTTCCTCGTTTGGACCGATACCGCCGGTGACAATAAGCCCGACCCCACCTTTGGCCCGTTCACTATAGAAGGCCGCCATATGATGATGTCCGCCTGGCATTTCTTCTAGGCCCGTGTGCATAGATCCCATGACGATACGGTTTTTTAACTGGGTAAACCCTAAATCAAGGGGACGAAATAAATGGGGATATGTGGTGCTCATAATCTCTCCTGGTGGAAACCTCATTATTTTTTTGAGGTCGGTTTGGCCTGCTACCAACGCAACTTGACAGTGTCAAGATACCACTCATATTGACACTGTCAAGATTTAACGGGAAACTAACCGCCATCGTATTTTGGATATTGCCATGACAGTCATACAGCCATATCACCATGGTGAATTGCGCGCGGCGCTCATTACCACGGCAACAAAAATTATTGAAGAAGAGGGAATCGACGCCCTTTCTATCAGAAAGTTGGCCGAACAAGTGGGGGTGTCACGTACCGCGCCTTATCATCACTTTAAAGATAAAAATGCCCTGCTCAGTGCCATCGCAGAAGAAGGGTTTAGAACCTGGCATAACTCTGCCAAACGCATATTTGAGCAACAGGACTTAGCGCTGTCAGAAAGGTTTCGCTTATTCATTCATGAATATGTGGGTTACGCATCGAGTCATCCTGAGTTATATGATCTTATGTTTGGTCGCACATTGTGGAGTAAAAATAATGCCACTGACTCACAGAAAGCCGTGGCTTACCCCTGTTTTCAATATCAATTGGAAATGACCCGTAGCTGGCAAAAACACGGTTTGCTCCCTCAAGGGCCTGATGCCCTTAGACTCGCCCAAGTCACCTGGAGTACCCTCCATGGTATCGCCCGATTGCTCATAGACGGCATTTTTGCCGATGCGTCTCATATTGCCCAGATGTGCGACTGTGCCGCCCAGGTATTTATGCAAGATCCCGCACAGCAGCACTAATCATGGTGACAGCTTAACCTTCCATAGGGTTATTTAGTCTTTGATAAAGACTGGCAATTGATGAAGTTCGGCCTATAGTTAATCTTTGCAACAACAATCCCTTATAACTCTATAAGCAGAACACCCATTTCTCGTAAATGATGGCTTATTCGCAGGGAAAGTTGGGCAAAAAGATAACCCAAATACACACAAGCAGCGTATGATGAGAGACAAACGATTTGTTTAAACTCGCAAACGAATTTGCTACAACATAGTCACTGCAAATACCAAGCCTTTAGGCGACGGCGCAGTCATTCTTATTTGAAGGGTAAAAGTGAAGCGCAAAATTGATGACGCCAACACACTCTATGTGCGCCAGGTAAAAAAACTAATTTCTCTTGTCTCAGGCACAACTAGTCACACGCCTTCTGTCACCACGTTTGCAAAGCGATACTTTACGCTAACACCACCGATGAAAAAGTATATCGGCGACCTGACCAATCAGATTAATCACATTCAAACAAGCGGACTCGGTGAAACCAACCAAGCCACGTTAAAGGCCAAGCTGCAAGAAACCCAAGATAAATTACACCAAGAGCACCAAAACCGGTATGAGTTACTTAAAAGCGTTATCGAATTAACGGTAACCTTGAGCGAGGGAAACAGTTACGAAGAATCCCAAGTTAACAGTGCCAAAATACTTGGTTGTCTGCTCATGCTTACCCAAGGCAGTGAAGGCAATTATCGAACTTTTCACCAGCATTTAAAGCCCATTTATAAAGCCATACTGGTGCTAAGGTTAGTGGATAAAGCCTTATCCGATTCAACCCTTTGTCCCTATCTAGAGGAACGAAAAGCGCTGTTGCATCGCTTCGACGATGACAACCTTCGCCAACGCTGGTTCGATGAAATCGCCTTTCCGGTGATCAGTGCTGCCATTTATCAGGATATTGGCTTGTTCCACCCCGATGCGCAATTGCTGTTAAAGGGTAAAGACGGCACCTGTGATCCCTATCGCACTTTAGACGATGCCGACAGAAAAGCCCTGCTAAAACTAAATTATCAATCTACCCTGGCCTACGTAAAAGAAGCGCTCTGTTTATCATCGCAGCCGTCAACAACCGAGAATAACCCAGCCCACCGCTTTGTTATTGATATGATTCAAGGGGCCTTTACCGGCAAGTCGGGAGTTGGTGATTTAGTCAAAATCCCCCAGATTTACGCCTCGGTTGTCCTATCAACCAAGCCTAACTATGACCGCATTAGTTTACCGAAAGGCTATATGATCATTGAACAAATGGCGAAACAGGGCGCCATTAACCTTCAATTGGCTAATCATTTCATACACATTGTAGGCTACTTTCCCCAAGGGTTTGGGATATGTTTTATTCCGGTTAATGAGAAAGGGTTTGAAAAAGACCAGTATGAATATGCCATCGTCACCCGTCTTAATCCTGATAACCCGGCGGCCCCCGTATGCAGGGTTGTGTCTCGCAACCTCAATTTTACTGCCAACGGCAAAGACGAAACCATTGTTAAAAGCCGTAATTTATACTTTAAAGCCGCCCGACAAAAATTAATGAAACTAGACCGACAGCGTCACGCCGAAATTTTACGTCAGATGACAAGAAACTTTAAAGACAGTGACTTAGACAAACAAGTGCCTGCTTTTTGGGAGCCTTACGACTTTTTTGCTGAAAAGCGAAATCAGTCATTGTGGAAATAATGGCGGTGGAAATGGTGGCGGGATAAAAATGTTGAGGCCCATAAAGGCCTCATAAGCGGTGACTAATCTACGATGTCATTTGGCATATCTTCACGGATTTGCGCCCACACCTTGCCAGACGCGATGCCGTATTGACGTATAACCGTGGGCACGTCTTCAAACGCCCCTTTTTCAGCAACTTCAAGTAACTGGGAATAGAAGTTTTTCGCCACATCTCGCGCCGACTGATAAGAGAAATAATACCCACCGATACGTGAATACATGCCCCTAAACCCGTTCATCATCAACACAAACACTTTGTTGCCCGAGGCGAGCGCCAAATCATGATTAAGCTGGTAATCGAATTGGGCAAAGACTTTGCCATCTTCTTCGATGGTTTTATAGCGCGAAATAATGCTAATGGCTTTTTCCTGATTATTTCTGATGGCAGAACGAATAAACACCGCACTAAGATTGGTGCGTGCTGCCAGTAAGTTGTCCACCAGCTCTGGAATCCCCTCTTGATCGAGACGAGCCAAGGTTTCCAGAATATTTAATCCACAGGTCTCCCAAAAATTGTTCACTTTTGTGGGTTTACCGTGCTGAATGGTTAACCAGCCGTCTCGGGCTAACCGTTGTAAAACTTCTCGTAACGTAGTTCGTGTCACACCGATGAGCTCTGACAGCTCGCGCTCGGCGGGAAGAATCGTACCGGGAGGGAACCTGCCGCTCCAAATCGATTCAACAATATATTCCTCAGCAAAACCTGCAGGACTCTGGGCTTTATAAATCATGGGACTCGCCTGGCTGTCATTATTATTGTACAAACTGATTGTACCAGATGCATTTTCATTAACACAATCAATTAATCAGGGTTTTAAGTTTAAGTGGTTATACTAACTATGGCCTTTCCTGTCTTTCTCAAGCGGTTTTTTTAGGGTAGTCTTTAGAATTGACGAGTAACACAATAATAAACGTCACTAAAAACCATAACTTGGATATCGTCCACGCTAACTATGGACACGTAAATATAATAATTACATTGACTTCGCCAACAAAGTTGTTAAAGGAAAATAAAAAATGCAAACCTCATTGCCAATGGCGTTATACAAGAACTTTCTCGGTCACGCACCAGACTGGTATAAAAAAACCATCGTAGCATTTCTCATCATTAATCCTTTTCTTTTTATGATGGATACATACCTGGCTGGCTGGGTACTTGTTATTCAGTTTATTTTCACCCTAGCGATGGCGCTGAAATGTTACCCCCTGCAACCGGGCGGGTTATTACTGATTGAGGCCTTATTTATAGGAATGACGTCTCCGGGTCACATGATGCATGAAATTGAAGTGAACCTAGAGGTACTGTTACTACTGGTATTTATGGTAGCCGGCATTCACTTTATGAAAGACTTGCTACTATTTCTGTTTACCAAGCTAGTTATTAAAGTCAAAAATAAGCTCATTCTTTCACTTGCATTTATTGCCGCTTCGGCATTCCTATCCGCCTTTCTCGATGCGTTAACAGTAGTGGCAGTGATTATCGCCGTGGGATTAGGCTTTTATACCATTTATCATAAGGTGGCATCGGGTAAGGATTTTCATCACGACCATGATCACACCGACGACAAAAAAGTCTCCAATCTAAAACATGATGATTTAGAAAATTTCCGTGCTTTTTTACGTAATCTGATGATGCATTCAGCGGTTGGTACTGCACTTGGTGGCGTAATGACCATGGTTGGTGAGCCACAAAATCTTATTATTGCTGATAAAGCTGGCTGGGACTTTGTGGAGTTTTTCATCCGCATGTCGCCGGTAACCATTCCCGTGTTCGTCTTTGGGCTACTCACCACCATCTTCCTGGAAAAAACCAAAATATTCACCTATGGCGCGCAACTGCCTACTGCGGTGCGAGAAATCTTAGTCTCCTACGACAAGCATATGGACCAAGGTCGTACCAATCGCGATAAAGCCCGTTTGGCGGTTCAAGCACTCATTGGCGTTTGGCTCATTGTTGGCTTAGCAGGGCATTTTGCTTCAGTGGGGCTGATTGGCTTATCTGTTATCGTCTTGGCAACATCAGCCAGCGGCATTATCGAAGAGCATGCCCTGGGTAAGGCCTTTGAAGAAGCCTTGCCCTTTACCGCCCTACTCTGTGTCTTTTTCGGTGTTGTCGCGGTAATTATTGATCAAGAGTTATTCCAGCCGGTGATTCATTGGGTATTGTCCTTTGAAGGTAAAATGCAACTGGTTATGTTCTATTTGGCGAATGGTTTGCTCTCGATGGTCAGTGACAATGTGTTTGTCGGTTCGGTCTATATCACCGAAGTCATGAGCGCACTGGAAGACGGCCAAATCAACCGAGATCAATTTGATTTACTGGCGGTGGCCATTAACACCGGCACCAACCTTCCGTCTGTCGCCACACCAAACGGCCAGGCCGCCTTTTTGTTCATGTTAACCTCCGCCATCGCGCCCTTACTGCGCCTGTCATACGGGAAGATGGTTCTCATGGCTTTGCCCTACACTCTGGTACTCACCTTAGTAGGTCTGGCAGCCACCTATTTTAGTTTGTCGGATGCCACCCAATTCTTATACGATATGCATCTTATTGAACATCATTCTGCACTGTCTGTTGGCAGTGTTGAGTCTCACTAGGGTAATCGGCTCATTATGACCATTATTCATTGGATCAGTCGCTGGGCAGAACAAAAATCTGCCTGGCTGCTGCTTTTCTTATCCGCGTTTGGTCTGTTGGCCTGCGCTTTATACTTTCAGTATGTGAACGGACTACAACCTTGTGTAATGTGCATCTATCAACGTACGGCGGTGATTGGTGTGATGTTGTCCGCCCTTGTGGTGGTGCTGTTCAATTCTGGTATTACCCGCATGATTGGCTTTATCGGCTGGGCTGTCTCCGCGGGCTGGGGATTTTTGCTGGCAAAAGAACATTATGAAATCATTCATACCAATTCGTTTTTTTCCAGCTGTGAAATTGTACCTAACTTCCCCTCATTTTTGCCGCTATACGACTGGCTTCCTGCGCTGTTTGAAGCGAAAGGTGATTGCCTTGATGACGGATGGCGAACCTTCGGATTGGGCATGCCTGAGTGGATGATGGTGATCTTTGGCGTTTATGCCGTCGTATTTATTCTAGTATTTGGCTGTCGAATTCTGGACAAAAAACCCTTTTGATTGATTTAAGCACGTTACCTTCGCGTTTACCCGCGATCCACACCACTTCCGGCCCCATAAACATCGAACGGATCGGCATTAAGCATGCCGATATGCTTTGTGAGGCTGCGCAAAAGTCTATACAACATGTCCGTCCATGGCTGGGCACGGCGTTATGCCCCCTCACACCCGCTCAGTCTCGTCAGTGTATTACTTCGTTAGAAGAACAACGCAGTACAGGTTATGGCATTACTTATTTATTGGTAATGGAGAATCAATGTCTGGGAATGGGCCTGATAAACCATATTCATCCGGTACATCAATCTGCAAATCTTGGTTATTGGATCCGCCCTGAAGCTTGCGGTCAGGGGTTGGCAGGCGCGCTTTGTGACGCTTTAAAGAAACTGGCGTTTTCCCAAGCCGGCTTGCACCGGCTTGAGATGTATATCGAACCCAACAATAAAGCCAGTTTACGGGTGGCGTTAAAGGTTGGCGCTGAAAAAGAAGGTCTATGTAGAAAGCGTATTTTCGGCAGAAATGCACTTTTATACGCCCTAACGAATGACTGATTAACGAATCAATCAATGTCCTTTAATGGCCACCGCACGATATAATCTTCAAAATGGGCTAACGTGGTTTCTGTCTCAAAAACGGTTTTGCCTCTCACAGACATACCTGCTTGATGCATTTTAGCCTTCTTCCCATTGTTTAGCAGCGGGTGCCAAGACGGTAAATTACGCCCCTCGTGAAGCCGGCGATAGCTGCAACTGGGCGGCATAAAAAAGATATCTTTGAGGTTTTCTTTAGTGAGTTTCACGCAATCAGGAACCCAGCGGGTTCGTTGCTCATAGCGTGTGCAACCACAGGTTTTGGTATTCAGTAATGAACAGGCAATATTGGTATAGTGAATAGTTTCACCCGGCGCTATGGAATCCGTTGGCCCCACCGCATCTTCATTATCATCCTCAATAAATTTATTCAGACAACATTTGGCACAACCATCACATAGCCCTTCCCACTCGGCATCGGTCATTTCCGATAAGGATTTCGTTTCCCAATAGCGCTCGGTCATGATGCAACACTTGTGGAGAGGGTCAGGTGTCCTTCTAAAGATACGGTGATCTCATCGCCGCTTTTGAGGGGCCCCACGCCCTTAGGCGTACCCGTTAACACAATATCACCGGGCTGCAGAGTGAAAATTTCAGACATTTCCGCCACCATTTTTAGCACCGAACGCATCATTTTTGCCGTTTCACCTTGCTGACGTACCTGATTGTTCACCTTTAACGTGAAATGCAATGCCTGTAAATCGCTAATTTGGTCATAGGGAATAAAAGGTGAAACCGGGCAACTTAAATCAAACGCTTTCGCTCGCTCCCATGGGTGACCTTTTTCTTTTAACTTTGATTGCACATCACGCAAAGTTAAATCGAGGGCCAGACCTACGCCACAAATGGCTTTTTCTACCTCATCTTCGCTGGCATGGCAAAGGGGCTGGTTTATGAGCACCGCCACTTCCAACTCATTGTGACACTCCCCTTTATCGGTGGGAATGACCAATGTTTCACTAAGGTGACATAAGGCGGGCGCGGGCTTCATAAAGATTAAGGCCTCCTCAGGCACCGCATTTTTAAGTTCTGCAATGTGATCCATATAATTGCGGCCAATACATAAAGCGCGGGTGACAGGCAAATCCATAGGACTGCCGTCCTGATTGAGGTGTTTATACATAATTTAGTCGCCTTTTTTAATACGATCGGCCAAGTAACTAACTGAAATACCGAAATAACTAGAGCGGTTCCACTTCATCAGGGTGTGGAAATTGCTATAAACGAGATAAATTCGGCCATTTAGGCCATCGGGCATAATTAACGATGCCTTGATATCTGCCGACGGTAAATCTGACAGATCAAATTTTCGAACGCCGCGAGACTGCCAAACTGATAAGGGAACAAAATCCCATTTAGCCAGACCTTGGTGCTCTCCCTGATAGCCGCCTACAAGTTTAACCTGTCGTCCCCATGTATAATTGTTATCCCAGCCTTCGCTTGCGAGGAAGTTGGCAATGGATGCAAATACATCGGCGGGCGTTTGCCAAATGTCTTTTTTACCGTCGCCATCATAATCAACGGCATAGTGCAGAAATGACGTGGGCATAAATTGACTTTGCCCCATGGCACCAGCCCAAGAGCCCTTAAGGGCTGACGCTGAAATATGGCCTTCTTGCACAATTTGTAACGCGGCAAAAAATTGCTTTTTAAACAGGGCTTCTCGGCGTCCTTCATAAGCCAATGAGGCCAGTGCAGAAAACACCGGGAATTTCCCCTGAATTTTACCAAAATTGGATTCATTTCCCCACAGCGCCACAATAAAACGGGGTTGAACGCCGTACTTTTGCCCTATTTCGTCCAGTAACCCCTTGTAGGCTTCATATAACTCAATGGCTTGCTTGACCTTCCAGTCGGGTACTCGTGTGGCCAGGTAGCTGTCTAGGGTAATTTTTTTCTCAGGCTGATTCTTATCGGATTTAACCACCGTAGGACGGTAGGAGAGATCGGCGATAACCGAATCAACTAACGCACTTTCGAACCCTTTTTCTAGGGCTTCCTGTTGCAATTTAACCGCGTACTGAGCAAAGCCAGCTGCCGATTTTTCATTAGTTTCTGCGTAAGAATTTGTGCCAAATGTCACTAAAAATACCAGTGCACAACGACGTAAGACCCACCCCATTATCGCTTCTCATCCACATAAGGGCTCAGTCCTTGTGCTTTACGATGCACCGACAGTAAGTCTTCCTCTTTCGGTGGCATTTGCAAATAGAAGCCTTTTTCTATCAGGCTATTTTTCACAACGTCTTTTTCGATACCCGCTAACGTATCATGCTTGTCCAATGCCACTAACATGACCAATTGCGGCTTGCCAAATTGACTCATCAGTACCTCAGGTACCTCATCAAACGCTTCTTTACCCGGTACATATAAATACATACCCGCTTTTTTGCGTGTTTTGTACACGGCACACAACATACCTTTACCTCTACGCTATTGGGTTATCGTAGGATGTTATATCCCCTAAAATCGCTTCAATTCCCGCTTTTAGCAACGGCCCACGCCAACCACTCAATAAATCGGGCCTTAGCCCTTGGGCTCGCGTGTCATCAATGTCAAACCAAACCCATTTTAACAACTGATTGATTTGTTTTTTTGATGCTATCACGTCTTCGCCGACGTTCTGAGATTCGGCCACCTCATGACAAAGCTGTTTTATCGCAGAAAAGTGCTTTTTATATAACGGAAAATCAATTAACCGGCGCACACGTTTAAGCTGCTTACCTACTGGAGTGTTTTGGTAATGCGCTCTTCCCTCAGCCACAAGGGCGAGTAAGGTATCACCGTATCGCCTTACCGTTTGCGGTGCAATATCCGAGATAGCATTTAGTGCCGTTCGACTTGCCGGCATCTTCATTGCGATCTCGAACATCTGACCTTCTCGAACTACAAAATTAAGCGCCAGATTTTTTTCTTTTGCAACCTGCAAACGCCACGCGGCAAGATGCTGAAACACCGTAAGCTGCTCCACATTTAAACGCCAAATATTTTTCAGTTGTAAATACGCGTATTCTGGCGGGATCTGCCCACGCTTTTTGTCTGCTAGAGTTTCAATTTCCTGTATTACCCAATTGTACTTGCCTACCTCGTTGATCTTTTCTTCGAGCAACTTATAAGCAGGAAGCAGATACAACACATCATTGGCGGCGTAAGAAAGCTGACTTTCTCGCAGAGGTCTGGCCAACCAGTCGGTGCGTGATTCCCCTTTATCCAGGGCAATACCACAAAGCATTTCGACCAAACGGGCATAACCTAAGGTTGGGCCAAGTCCCAGCACGCTGGCGGCAAATTGGGTGTCGAAGATAGGCGCAGGAACACAACCAAATGCACTAAGAAAGGTTTCGATATCTTCTGAACATGAGTGTAATACTTTAACCACATTTTCGTTGCACATTAAATCAACGAAAGGAGAAAGATCGCCAATGGCAAGGGGATCTATCAGCAGCAGTTGGTCACCATCATACATCTGCAACAACCCAAGTCCGGGTGTGAAGGTTTTGGTGCGAACAAACTCAGTATCGATTGCAATGGCAGAGGCCTTCGCTGCTCGCTCGCATGCAGCAAGCAAGGTATTATCATCAGTGATCAATTTATAATTCATTATACAAAACAGCCGGCGTAGTCGCCGGCTGTCCCAATTTGTTTGGCATAGAGCAACCGTTAGTCTCGTAACTCTCTGCGTAAAATTTTACCAACATTTGTTTTTGGAAGTTCATCTTTAAAAACAATTTGCTTTGGCACTTTATATCCGGTGAGGTACTTCTTGCAGTGCCTGATAACGGTTTCCGCCGATAAACTGCTGTTTTTAGCAACCACAAACAGTTTAACCACTTCACCACTGACCTCATGGGGCATGCCAATGGCGGCAGCTTCCAAAACCTCATCATGCATTACTGCCACTTCCTCAATTTCATTGGGAAATACATTGAAGCCCGACACCAGAATCATATCCTTTTTACGGTCAACAATATAGAAGTAACCTTCATCGTCGGCCTTCGCAATATCCCCAGTCGCCAGCCAGCCGTCTTTTAAAACTTCGTCTGTCGCTTCCGGGCGATTGAAATACCCTTTCATAACCTGCGGGCCTTTTACCCACATTTCGCCGGCTTCACCATGAGGCACGTCATTGCCCTCATCATCCAGCAAACGAATTTCGGTAGAAGGAACCGGCATCCCGATTGCGCCTTTATAAGCTTTTATCGTAGGGGGATTAACCGCCACCACAGGTGAACATTCGGTTAACCCATACCCTTCCAATAACACCGTATTGGTGACATCTTGCCAGCGTTCTGCGACTGGCCGCTGCACCGCCATTCCGCCACCTAAACCAAATTTAAAGTGAGAAAAATCCAACTCTTTAAAGCCCGGGGTATTTAATAAACCATTAAACAAGGTATTTACACCTGGAAGGATGGCAAATTTATGTTTAGAGAGTTCTTTGACAAAACCGGGCATATCCCGTGGGTTGGTTATTAATAAATTTGGACAACCAAACTTTAAAAACAGCAGGCAGTTAGCCAAAAGTGCAAAGATATGATAGAGCGGCAGCGCAGTCACAACGAGATCTTCACCCGGCTCAATCACTATCTCCAAAATGCCCGAGACTTGTTCTAAGTTTGCGATCATGTTTCTGTGGGTCAGCATCGCTCCCTTAGAAATCCCCGTCGTGCCTCCTGTGTATTGCAAAAAAGCAATATCGTCAGGTTGTATGTCAGGCCGTTTATAGGTGTACCTATGCCCCTGCTTTACCGCAGACATAAAGGATTCAGCCTGGGGAAGAGTAAAGGAAGGCACTAACTTCTTTATATACTTGACGACTAAATTCACTGCCCAGCGTTTCGGTGCCGGTAGCATATCCCCTAATGCTGTACGGAAGATTTTTTTAACCGGCGTTTCACTGACAACCTGTTCTAATGTTGCGGCAAAATTATCAACAATGATAATGGCCTTGGCATTGGCATCACAAAGCTGATGCTTAAGTTCCCGTGCGGTATAAAGTGGGTTGACATTCACCACTGTCATACCGGCCCGTAAAATACCAAACATGGCGACGGGAAATTGAAGCAGGTTTGGCATCATCAGAGCGATGGCATCACCCCGTTGTAAGCCGCTATTTTGTAAGTAGGCAGCGAATTGAGCAGACAACGTATCGAGTTCGGCAAAGGTCATGCTTTGGCCCATATTCATATAAGCAACATGATCACGATAAGTCGTTACCGATTGCTCAAAAATATCCAGAATAGACGAATATCTATCGGGATCAATTTCTGCCGCTACACTGGGGTGATAATGCTCAAGCCAAATTTTTTCCACATACCCTCCTGAAGCAGTTATTGTTATTTTTAGATAAATTAGATTGAAGTTTAACCATTATTTTACAACTGGTCTGATTTCTTGCGTATAGTATAGGATGATAGCAGAAAGATAAACTTTCCTGTTTACAATTGTTCAACAAATTGGCGTATGGCCGTGCCAACTTCCTGGGTTTTCTCCATGTGAATATGGTGTCCACCTTGAAAAACTTCACACCGCCCTTGGCTAAACCAATCCGCCCGTTCTGAATAAACATCATGGACGTTTTTAAAGCTATTTGAGGCCGCCAAAAATAAAATTGGGCAATCGATACCGCTCATTAACGCTTCCGCTTGGGTGTCTGTTAAACGCAAAGTAGAGCGCGTTCTAAGTTTGGGATCGCTGGCCCAATAAGACTTTCCAGACGCATCTGTGGTGAGGTTTCTTTGCAGGATAACCTTCGCGTGCTCAGGCTGAATATCCGTAAGTTGACATCGACTTTTTACCGCATCATCCAAATCGACTAAACGAGGAATACTACGGGTCTTATTATACCGACTCACAATGGAATCGCGAATTTGTTTTGCGCTACTTTGCGCTGATTTTGTTAATGGTCCACAGGCATCAATACTGATCACCCCTTTCACTTGCTCCGGAAAAATCGCCGCATACAGGGAAGCGAGAATACCGCCAAGAGAATGACCCAGCAATATCACCCTGTTAAACCCTTCAGACTGAATAAAAGCATACAAATCCTGGATAAAATCTAATTGATGATAATGGGCATCTTCAGAGCGATGGGATGACCGACCATGGCCGGGCAGATCGAGGGCGATAAAACGGTAAGATTGCAAATAAGGCGCTAAAGGGCGCAAAGAGGCCGCATTATCTAAAAAACCATGCAAGCCAATAATGACTTCACCGGCCTCTTGATTATCCAAGGCAGCAAGGGTTAACGTCCCCAAAGTAAACTTAGTTTCAATCATACGGTCTCCCAATAAACGGCAATATACAAAAAAGCGGCAAATGCATGCCGCTTAAAGAGGAGAAATGTTGCCGCAAATTTAATCCAGATTTTTACGAGCGCCACCAGAACGGGGATCGGCGGTACGAATAACCGGTCGGCTGATGGTACGTGGCTTTGGCGGTGGCATAGCACCTGAATTTAACATTGAGCGGCTACTTACCACCCGCCGCGGATAATAATAACGGGGGTAATATCTGGTTTGGAACATAAACGGTGAAAAATAGGGCCGGTAGAAAGAATAATAGTAAGGTGAATACCAGCCTAACCGATAATCAAAAAACATGGGATGTACGTAATTGACCGTACTTTCCCGCCACAAATGATAATTTTCGCCCGCTAACAGCGGGTACATATAAGGCTGTTCACCCACCATCCCGGCGATGGGACGTTTAACGTTACCCACAAAGGTAACCGCATGGCCTTTTTCAAAGTGAATGGGATCAACAAACCCGTCCATTTCCACCTTAAATCGTCCTATGGTTTCTTCTCGGGTATTAGGCCGTCCGTAATGGTTTAGAGGGAAGTTAACCACTTCGACTAACGTTTTATTTTCTTTATTTTCAACGCCAACAATCACCCCACCCCAACGAGCGGTTTTACCAACCACCGCATCACCACCGGTAACGGCCTTGTTGTAACTCACCAGGTTTGTACCTTCTGGCACAGCGATATCATCTGGGACAATAGTGCAACCGCTGACCAATATCACAAAAGCCAATACAGCAAAATGACGAATCATGGTAATCCCCTGAAAAAATAAGAATTTGGCAACACTTTATTATGATAGCTTAAACTGAATAGAAGCTGAATCAGGGCGATCGTTCTCCGCATTTCATCGAATATGATAGCAATTTAGCTATACATACATATCCACGCCCAGTAATTGTCTGATATCTTCCCGTTGTGATTCGCGTTCTAAACTCTGGTACGCAGCCACGACTTGCCGCCCTTTTCCCTCTGGCTGATCATACCCGGTTTCCTGTTGGAATTTTCGCGCTGAATTGAGAGTTTCATCTGAGGCGTTTGCTTTGAGTACGGATGCGTCGGAAATCGGCGATACCGCTGATGGCGCCGAGGTATTTTTGACGTTGTGACGCCCAGGCTTCTCCTGATGAGAGGCCTGTTCAGGTCTTATAAGCGTTATTCCGGGCTGTATTTCCACGGTTTAGGTATTACTCCGCCAACGATAATTCACAACGACACAACCCAAGAATTAAGCAAGAATTGCTCCATTATTCTCGACCCGGTAGTTTTTTCCACGTGACTTTATCCCGCAGATAAACCGGTTGGATCCCGTCCACCGACGTGACATCACCTTGTTCAAACTTTTGATGCCCCAACTTCAACATGGCTTCGGCACTGGGGTATAAGACAGAAGCCAGGCCTGTGATCTTGGAAGATAATGCCGGATAAGCCGCCCATCCTGTCCCCGCAGGAACAAAAGACGCAGGTAAACGTTCTGCTGCCACTTCGGGGGCACACACGCATTCCTCCCCGACTTCGACGGCAATGCCTTTTTCGTTCTGATATTGGGCAAAATACACTTCCCCCATACGCGCATCGATGGCGCTGACAACCAATTTTGCGTCCGTTTCATCCATAACCTGCTGTGCCATGGCCGCCAAGGTACTGATGCCGGCCACGGGTAACCCGGTGCCAAGGGCTAACCCTTGTATCATGCCTGTGGCAATGCGCACGCCAGTAAAACTGCCCGGCCCACGACCATAGATCAGGCCATCAAGATCACCGATTTTTATCTGTGCCTGTGTTAACACCTCATCCACCATGGGCAGTAACCGCTGACTATGCTGTTGCGGGCAAATCTCAAACCTGCAAAATGGAGCGTCGGATACCATCACCGCAACGGAACACGCCTCAGTTGCGGTATCAATAGCAAGAAGTTTCATTATATTACCTATTACTTAATGGATTTTAAAAACGCCTCTACGGTTTCTATGGACCGTGTTCGACGCATATCGGGCAGGCTTGCCACAAAGGTCTTAGCATAATGCTTTGTTACTAACCGGTTATCGCATATCACCAATACGCCTTTATCCGCCGGGTCGCGGATCAACCGTCCCGCGCCCTGCTTGAGGGTGATCACCGCTTGGGGCATCTGAATGGCGGCAAACGGGTTCGCGCCACGCTTTTTCACATCTTCAATACGGGCTTGCAGCAAGGGATCATCCGGCGATGCAAAAGGCAGTTTATCAATCATGACACAAATCAGATCGCTGCCACGTACATCCACCCCTTCCCAAAATGCCCCTGTCCCCAGTAGGACGGCATTTTTGTCGGCCAGGTAGCCATCCAGTAATGCCTGTTTTGTGGTGGTACCCTGCACCAATAACGGGTTGTCGATCTCCCCTTCTAAACGACTGGCAATTTCCCGCAACATGGCATGGCTGGTAAACAGTAAAAAGCACCGGCCGCCGCTGGCCGCAATTAAGCGTTTTGCCGTTTCAAACAAGGTATCGCGCATGGCATAACTATTGGGCTCTGGCAAATAACGAGGCACACATAAAACGGCTTGTTCCCGATAATTAAACGGGCTATCTAAAGCAAGGGTTTTCGCCTCTTCCAATCCCATGCGCTTTTGGAAATGGGTAAAACCTCCGTCTACTGTCAGGGTAGCCGAAGTAAACACCCATCCGCGGGAAACCGATTCAACAAACCGTCGGAATTTGGCGGCAATCGACAAGGGTGTTAGGTGCAAAATAAGATGACGATGGGTGGTTTCATACCACAAACTCACCCCCTGCTGGTTACTATCACACAGCGCGGCTAACTGGTCTCTGGCCTGAACCACTCGCTCATAGATGTTGTCCAGATCTTTATCTCGCCCCAAATGTAATTTTATCACTTCGTGTAACACACCAATGCCATCGGTTAAACGGGCAATATGACTTTGTACATCCTCTCTTTCCAAGGTTTCAGCCCAGTTGCCCCGTTGGGGCGTTTCAGGAAAAAGTAAACGCAAATCGGCGGCGGCCACCCGACATTTTTCAGCGGTTTTATCCACCTGCTCAGCATCTTTTAAAACCGTGCGATAAATAACATTGATGTCTTTAGCAAGCTCCTGCAGTTGCCGTGTAGAAATGGATTCCCCAAAATAATCACTGGCAATATCTGGGATCTGGTGGGCTTCGTCAAAAACAATGGCATCCGCTTCAGGAATAAGTTCACCAAACCCTGTATCTTTAAGGGCCATATCGGCAAAAAATAAATGATGATTCACCACGATGATATCGGCTTCCAGCGCTTTTCGCCGTGCTTTTACCAGGTAGCACTCTTCATAATCCGGGCACTCCCGTCCCAAACAATTGTCGACGGTGGAGGTAATTAACGGCAACACCTTGGCATCTTCTGGCAGGCTTTTCAATTCGCCAATGTCACCGCTGCGGGTGGTTTCCGCCCAACTTCTCACTTCAGTAAGCTGCCCAAGCACGTCTTTATCCACCAAGACAGAGTTGCCCCGGTGTTGCCCCATGCGATGCAGACAAAGATAATTGGCCCGCCCTTTCAGTAAGGCAACTTTACGACGACTGGCCAGGGCTTTTTTTACCACAGGTAAATCCCGATGATATAACTGCTCTTGCAAGTTCTTTGTGCCGGTAGAAATAATCGCTTTTCCTTCGGCCATCAGTGCAGGCCCCAGATACGCAAAGGTCTTTCCTGTTCCCGTACCCGCCTCCACAATCAACGCATGCTTATCATCCAAGGCGGTCTTCACGGCCTCTGCCATGTTCGTTTGTGCTTCACGCGGCATAAAACCCGGTATGGCTTTGGCGAGCATACCGTTAGATGAGAATAGAGAAGATACTGAAGACATAGCAAACAACTAATCGGGTCAAAGGGCGCATTATGCCAGATTATGGCAAAAAAGTGGGAGCCAATTCACTGTACCCTTCGTCAGAATAGAATGAGGTATTTGGGTTAAGGGATTGTACTTTACTGTCTTTCTCAGTACATTGCATCGCAGTCGTTATGGATTTTTCACAAAGGAAAGACCTGTGTTTTTATTAGCATCCCCATTAGTAAAACGGACAATATTTGTTACGTTAATCTGTTTTCTGTCGTCCTTTCCTACTGTTCAAGCCGCATCGGTTTGGCGCGTAACCCAGGGTAACAATACGCTCTATCTTGGCGGTACATTGCACATACTTAGCCCCGAAGACTATCCTTTACCTTCTGCCTACGATAAAGCCTATGAAGCTTCAGACAAGGTGGTATTTGAAACCGATCTCGGTGCACTTAACAGCGCTGAATTTTTACGTCAAACAATGGCGTTAATGATGTATCAGGATGAACGTACCATTAAGGATGCCCTAAGCGATCAAACCTACCAGCAATTAAGCGATTACCTTGCGAGCCGGAATATTCCCATAGAACAGGTCAGCAAGATGAAACCCGCTATGTTGGGTATATCCTTATCTATGTTAGAGATGCAACGGGTGGGATTAACCAGCCAAGGCGTCGACAATTTTTTCTATACCCGGGCAAAAGAAGACAGTAAACAAATTGAGTGGTTTGAAACCCCCAAGGAACAGTTGGAAATTATCGCTAGCCTTGGTGAAGGTGATGAAGATGCGTATATAAAATACAGTCTTGATGAACTCAATACCATGACGGACTTGCTCGGACCATTAAAAACTTATTGGCGAGAAGGCAACATGAAAGGGCTTTATGATGTGTCGATGCTAGATTTTAGAACTGACTATCCTGACGTCTATGACCACGTACTAACGCAACGCAATCAAAACTGGCTGCCCAAGATTATCCAATACTTATCATCGGAACAAACCGAGTTTGTTTTGGTAGGTACTATGCACATGGCCGGTAAGGAAGGCGTGATTACATTGCTGGAAAAAGCTGGCTTTACTGTCACCCCGGTAGACGAGTAACCCACTTATTGCCTGTCTTGATTGGCAGGCACATCCGTTTTTTTCACCACCGGTGCCTGACAAAATGGCATAACAAGCAGTTTAAACACGCCGGCATTTTCTGGGGTTGGGGGAAAGTTCGCCTGTCCGATAGCTAACTGATCATCCTGTTTTTCTGCCCGCCCTTTAAAACTGCCAAATAATTTATCCCACCACGACACGCTAAAACCAAAGTTACTGTTTGACTCCGCAATACGCTGGCTATGGTGAATACGATGTACCCGCTGGGTAATAAGCACATGGGATAAAATGTCATCCCACTTTTGCGGTAGGCGAATATTGGCATGATTAAACACCGCAAACCCATTGAGTCCAATTTCAAAGATCACAATGGCTTCAGGGGGCACGCCGAATAGCAACACCACCGCGGCCTTTACTCCCAAACTGATTAAAATTTCCAACGGATGAAATCTTAACCCTGTGGTGGTATCAACATGACTATCAATATGATGGACCTGATGTAAGCGCCATAGCAACGGAATGGTATGAAAAATACGGTGCTGCCAGTAAATAGCCAGATCTAACGCCAAGACACTCAATGTGATACTCAGCCATAAGGGTAATGAGAAGACATTAAAGCCACCTAAGTTGACTTTTTGTGCCCAAAGGGCAACGCCCACCAACGTCATTGGCAAAGCAAAACGACTAACCAAGGCGCCGATGATCACCAAGCCGATATTTCCCCGCCAGCGAATAGCCCGACGCAGCGGCGCTCCACGCGCCGGTAAAACACTTTCCAACAATGCCATTAAGACAAAAATACCAAGGAAAAATGACAACCGCCAAACCGTCGTGTTATCCATTTTTTTCCACTTGTACAAGGGTGTTAAAGCCACCGGTGATACGGGTAGCAACGGTAATAAAACAGGCGCCAGCAAAAACATAAGCCAGCACAGGAAACCACTGGGGCATGAGACAAAATAAAACAAATACAAGGATGGTTTCGGTACCTTCGGTGAGCCCTTGCATGTAATAAAAACTCTTATTAGCAAACTGGGGACGCTGAATATGATATTTTTCTGCCGCTATGGCAAAAGCCAAAAAGCTACTACCGGTACCAATAAATGCCGCCAACAAAATGAGGGCCGGCACGCCCCAATTCACAGGGTCGGCAATGCCAAATGCAAGGGGGATTGCGGCGTAAAAGAGAAAATCCAAGCAAATATCTAAATACCCACCGGCACTACTACTGCTGTTTTGCAAGCGAGCCAACTCGCCATCAACACCATCGCATATACGATTCAAGGCAATAAAAAATAGGGCCAATCCCCATGCGTTTATCACGATCGCCGGAACAGCAAGTAAGCCTAGCAAAAACCCGGCGATTGTAACGTGATTGGGACTTGCGCCTTTTTTATCTAAAAACACCACAACCGGACGAAGTAAGGGTTTAATGAGCGGCGTTATTTTTGCGTCTATCATAATGACACCTCAATGATTTCGCCATTTGCACTGTTTGCATCCTCTATATCGTGGGTCACCATTAAAGCCGGCAAAGAGCGCTCCTGTAATTGGGCAAAGACCCACTCCCGGGTTTGCTGTCGAAGGGTACTATCAAGTTTGCTAAAGGGCTCATCAAGCAAAACTGCCTGGGGATTAGCGGCCAAGGTTCTAAGCAAGGCAACCCGCGCCTGCTGACCACCAGATAGCGTCTGCACCGCCCTATGGCGAATATCCGCCAGGCCCACCGTATTTAGCTGTTCGGCAATAAAGGACTCAACCTGCTCTCGCCCTAAACGTTTCTGCTGCATTTTCGGTATGGCAAAACGAATATTGTCACTCACTGTAAGGTGTTCAAATAATAAGGGATCCTGATATAGCATCCCAATTTGACGCTGATAGGCAGGCATATCCTGCACCGCATGACCATTTACCATTACCTGTCCCGTCATTGAAAAGGGCCGGCTAAGTTGACCACTAATGGCATCTAACAAGGTGGATTTACCGACCCCTGATGGCCCCATCACCGACGTCACCATCCCCGCTGCAATATGGGTTGAAACTTGCAACATCAAATGGTTATTTTTATAAATTGCTAAAGCATCAAGGGTTAGACTCATACACTTTTATTCCTTGATTTTTTGGGTTTGCTTTTAATGATGGCTTAAAAAAGACATTGGGTAACCACCAAGCTAAAATAAAGCCGCACAAAGGCATAATAATTTGCACCACCACATACACAGCGCTTAATCTACGGCTACTTCCCGACGCGGCTGCTACCGCTTCGGTAGTCACAGTGGCAATGTTGCCGCCGGCACTTAACAAGGTAGGCAGGTACTGACTAAAACTGATAGCTAACCCCAGCGCAAACGCCACCGCGATGGGGCCGAACAACATAGGTAGCTTCACCGCAAAAAATACCGTTATGGGTGTTTTTCCCAATCCGTATGCCACTTTGACGTAGCGAGGATCCATACGACGATAGGCAACCGCCAGTGAAATAAACACATAGGGCAAAACATAAATAAGATGGCTGACAAATAAATGCACCCAGGTTAAATGAGAAAAATACATTTGCTGGAACCAAACCAGCCCGAAGAGAAAGGCCACACCAGGTACGAGAAGCGGCAAATACAAGGTAATATGCATGATCGAACGATCAAGTCGCCCCATGGCCGCAGACATATGTTTTGTCATCTGCAGTTCCCCTTCCAGCGCTAATAGCACCAAAACCACCGCAAATACCGTGACACTAAAGGCCAGTATAATGGAGTTAGCTAATGGTACCGCCAAACTTCTTAACGCAGTTTGCCAATGCATTAACGTAAAACCATCCGGCAACAACTGAGGAAAAGGCCAATAGGTTGCCACCGACCAGGTGTACACGCTGGCAAGCAGTAACAAAGCGATAACCGAGTAAACAAACACAACGGCAACGGCCAGCAGTGTAAGCACATCATCGCCCCAGGTACGTTTGCCAGACAACAAAGCGTGGCGGCTTAATTTACGAATCACTTGCTCGGCTAACCACCAGCAAGCCAGCGCCGTTAATGTCACCAACAGTTGCAGTACCGCCGCTGCCGATGCCTGAAAACGCATGGATAAATCCACATGATTGAACCACCGCAACACCGCTACGGCTAATGTGGGCGGATCGTTGGGTCCTAAGATCAAAGGAACTTCCACATTGGCCGTGGCAAAAGCCAGCACCGCCAACAGTGGCATACGAATATGGGAGTAAATCATGGGCACAACGATCGTCATAAATGCAGTTATCTGGCTATAGCCCAAAGACTGCGCCACTTTCAAATACCCTTTAACTTTGATTTCCAACTGGGGCTGAGACAAGGTACTTAGCAGCATGAGAAAAACAAACGGCAGTTCTTTTAATGTTAAGGCTAATATAATGGATAGCCCATAGGGATCATAAGGAAAGGCCCAATCCGGTGGCAACGGGTTATTCATGTCCGACCCGCTGAAAAGCCGGGCAAGCCAGCCTGAAGGGGACAAAATAAACAAAAAGGCGATGGCTGCGGCGGCATGGGGCACAACCAGTAACGGGCTGAGCAAGTGCTGAATACGGTTTAACCATGCCCGCTGGTAAAAAACGGCAACCAGCAAAAGTGCTCCCATAAGAGCCAATAGTGTTGCGATCAGGCCGGTACTTAATGACAACCAACTCATTGAAAGTACGTTGTCATTGGCCAGAAGCTGGGAAAAAGGTTGTAGTGAAATCTGATTTTCCCCTAATGCGGGAAAGAAACCAAAGGCGGGCATTAGCACGCCAATAAGTCCTGCAAATACCGGGATGATCAATATGCACATAAACACCATGCGCATGACAATGGAGAAACGGTGAAAGCCTGACATTAAAAACGCTCTCCGTAGCGCGCAAACCATGCTTCGCGCAGTTTATCTGTCCAACTGGCATGGGGTTCAGGTAACAGGTGATAAATTCCTGCTATGGGCAACGCGGACGGATGCAAGGTTTCACTTTGAAAACGGGCCTGTTGCATCGGATTAAGTGCAGCCATATCCAGTACCGTTTCATCACCCCAAACTGCCACTTTTTGTTTTTCTGCCTGGGCTTCTGGTGAAAGTAAAAAGTTCACCACTGTTTTGGCTTCTTCAACGTGGGCAGAATTAAAAGGGATACCGATAAAATGGACATTACCCAAGCTGCCATCACTCATAGCATAGGTACGCACACTTTCGGGTAAATCGTACCGCTTTACCGCACTGGGAATCTCAGACGCGGTAAATGAAAACGCGAGGAGTAGCTCACCATCACTCATCAGTCGTTGTAATGTGGAGGCCTGACTAACCATGTATCGCCCCCCCTTCCACATCAAGGGATGAAGTTTATCTAAAAAGCGCCATAACACTTCGCTACGTTGGCGAAACACGGTGTCGTTAACGGGTTGGTAAAACACATCTCGATTGTCCGGATTTAGCGCAATCAATGCGTATTTTAAGAAGCTGATCCCTAAGTAATCGTTGGGTAACGGGTAAGAAAACCGATTGGGATAACGTTGTGCAAAGTGGAGTAATTCGTGAATGGTTTTAGGTGGCGAAGAGACATAGCGTTTGTTGTAATAAAAGACCATGGCGGCTTTTCCCCAAGGCGCTTCTTGGCCCTGTGTGGGCAAACCAAAATCCGTCACCATGGCCGTATTTTTTTCCGGTAAGGTCAGTGGAAAATTGGCCAACTGACTCACCCAGTTTTTTAGCAGCAAGCCATGTTCACTCATGGCGGCGAAGTTCTCACCGTTTATCCAAATAAGATCCACACTGCCCTGATTGAGATTACCGGCCGCTTTTTCCGCCAATACCCGAGATACTGCATCGCTGGTATCGGCCAGTTTTACATGGTTCACTTCAATGCCATACCTAGCTTCGACTTGTTCACTGACCCATTCTAGGTAGCCGTTTACCTGTGCACTGCCGCCCCAAGCATGAAACTGTACCGTCGCCCCTTGCATGCTGGCACTGTATAAAGCGCACAGTAGCAGTATGGCAAGTCGGCAAGAAACAGAGGTTAACTTAAGGCTTGTTAACATCGTTTAAGGACCAGTCGTAATCTGAAAATTCAATGTCTATTTTACCCTTCACCAGTGCATAAGTTTGACCTGGTGTTAATGACAAGCTTTCATGGTACAGGGCAAGAAAATCCGCTAAACGGGTACGGCCTTGCCAACCCATTTCAAAGTCGCCCCTATACCAATCAAAAATTTTCGAAACCGTTAAGGTCTCATCGTTAATGTAATTTCGAGATCTGTCAGATAAAAAGCGCTGGGTTTGATCCGCTAACTGACGATCAAGCTTTTCCCCGATGTAGGCTTCTTCCCGCAGTGCCGGACAACCCACACTGGCACAATTGACCGCAAAGTGGACCCGAGGCTCGTGGTATTTATTTTTACCCCGAATAAGCTGGTGTTCAATCTCATCCAATGTGCGTTCTTTCCCCAACAAAGGACCGATATCCTGCTTCCACGGTGAAGACAAAAAACCACCGAGATCACGGATGGAAGACAAATCCGGATACCGAGACAAGATAAGCTCAACGGTATAAGCATTATAAGCATTAATTAAAAATGCCAGCTGCTCAGGTTTAGACCAGCCATGAAACTGCGCCTCGGTTACGCTGGCCAGTTGCCACAGGTAGCCTGTTAACATGTCTCTTTGTTGGGCAAACCCCGCGTAATCGACCTCCGTGCTGTGTCCATTATCAATGGGAAATACATGACGCTTTAGCAATGCATCCCAAGGCTCATGCAACCCTTGGGGCCCTTGTTCCATTGTTGCCCCATTACTGGGTATCGTGAACACACTGAGCATGCTGACCAACAGCAACATCACAGCAATACCCCAACCTTGTTTAGGAAAACCTCTGACTGACATATTACCCCCGACGCCATGTATGGAATTTTTCAACCCAACGCAACAGCCTTTCTGGCTGGTTCGCCCGCTTCCAGTTCCCTGCGGTATATTTAGCGCCTTCAGCCCAGGTTGGATACGCGTGGATGGTACCTAATATTTTGTTTAGCCCCATACCGTGTTTCATCGCCAAAACAAATTCTGCAATCAAGTCTCCGGCATGTTCGGAGACAATGGTGACACCGAGAATTTTATCTTTCCCCGGCGGTGTTAGCACTTTAATAAACCCTTTACCGGCACTTTCGGCAATGGCTCTGTCGAGTTCTTCAAATTCATAGCGGGTGACTTCTACTTCAATACCCTGGGCTTTGGCATCACTTTCACTGAGGCCTACCCGGGCCACTTCAGGATCAATAAAGGTTGTCCATGGGATCACCCGATAGTCCACTTTGAATTTTTTAAATCCGCCAAATAAGGCATTCACGGCGGCATACCAAGCCTGATGGGCTGCCACATGGGTAAACTGATAGGGCCCAACCACATCGCCAGCGGCAAAAATGTTCGGGTATAGGGTTTGCAAATATTCATCGGTTTCAATGGTTCTATCAAACGAAATGCCCAGCTCCTCAAGGCCAAAGCCTTTCAGGCGGGCCTTGCGTCCTACGGCGATGATCACTTCATCATAGGCCAGAGTAATTTCTTTGCCTTCATGCTCGACAATAAGCACCCGTTCGCCCTGCTGTTGTTCGAACCTCAGCGCTTTGTGCCGAGTCAGCACATTAACGCCACTTTCTTTCAACACAGACTCAGCAAATTCCGCCACATCGGTATCTTCACGTCCCATTAAACGTTCTGCAAGTTCCACTTGGGTTACCGCGCTGCCAAGACGGGAAAAAGCTTGGGCCAACTCACAGCCAATTGGGCCGCCACCTAGTACAATCAATCGTTTCGGTGCCGCGTCCAATTGGGCAAAGTGCGTCCAAAGGGTATCAGAGGTGAGATAACCGCTTTGTTCAATGCCGGGCAACGGCGGAACAAAGGGGCTGGCACCGGTAGCAACGACAATATTTTTCGTGGTCAGGATTTGTTTTTCACCATCGTTGCGTTGTATTTCCACCGTCCAGGGATCCAAAATACGCGCATAACCTTTAATCACATCCACACCAAGTTCACTATAGCGTTCCACACTGTCATTGGGCGCAATGGTGGCAATCACATCGTGTACCCGTTGCATCACCGTCTTGAAGGAAAAGGTAGGCGTTACAGGATCTAACCCATATTTTTCTCCATGGCGCATTTGCTCGGCAACTTTTGCCGTTTTAATGATGGCTTTACTCGGGACACAACCATAATTTAAACAATCACCGCCCATTTCACCGGCCTCAACCAAGGTGACTTTGGCTTTTACCGCAGCGCCAATATAACTGGTCACCAAGCCACCGGCTCCGGCGCCAATCACCACAATATTGCGATCAAATTTGGCAGGTTTTTTATAGCCTTTATATACACGACGACGATTCACCACAGCAACAATACCTTTTGCAATCCAGGGAAAGATCCCCAGTAAAATAAATGACAGGAGCAAACCGGGCGATAATATGCCCGATAAACTATCGATTTGCGCCAGTTG
>NZ_JBAHZB010000044.1:19062-29654 GCF_036697315.1 Alteromonas sp. 14N.309.X.WAT.G.H12 | reverse complement strand
GTTGTGTACCAGCATTAACGTAAACAAGGGTGCCCGCCAACATGCCCACCTGACTGACCCAGTAAAATGTGAAGGTTTTAATGCTCGTTAAACCCATCAGTAAGTTGATAAGGAAAAACGGAAACACCGGCAATAACCGCAACGTGAAAAGATAAAAGGCCCCCTGCTTTTCAACGCCAGCATCAATAGGCTTTAATTTCTCACCGAAGCGCTGTCGTACAGTATCGCGCAAAATAAACCGAGCGACTAAAAAGGCTAGGGTTGCCCCTATACTGGAGGCAAAGGAAACAATAATTAACCCTTGCCACAAACCAAATAACGCTCCCGCGGCCAGAGTTAAAATCGCCGCCCCCGGTAATGAGAGTGCGGTGACGGCCACATAAAGGGCAAAGAACACCCCAACACTCAAAACAGGGTTTTCAAGGATACTGGCTTGGAAATTAGACAGGGAGGCTTTCATTCCGTCTAACGATAGGTAGGTATTTAAATCAAAATAGAAAAAACCAACCACGGCTGCTGCAATAAGCGCAATCAAAGCTAACTTCTTAAACATATTTACTACTCCGTTGTGCGCTTAAAACGCGTATTGCATGCTAACTTGTAAATGTCTGGGTAAATTCGGCATCACTAGTGTGGCGCCAAAATATCCCCCTTCAAACACGGGCTGCCAGTTTTCTTCATCGGTGACATTCAACACGTCCAACCGCACACTTAAGGCTGGATTCACCTGATAATTGGCATTCACATCAATGTTAATTTGATCGCGAATAAACACTGTCCCCAAAAAGTCTAAAGGGAATGATTTGGTATATTGACCGGATGCACCCACTAAAACTTTCTCAAAAATGTGCCAAGCGGTGTTAAAAGACACAATTTGTTCAGGCACACCTTGAATACGGCTATCTGAAGGGGCAAATGCGGTAAAGGAAGGTGAGCCAACACCGGTGCCATTAATAATGTCCAGCCGGGAGCTATCAAATGCATCAATCACTTGGGCGGTATCCTGAAATGCAGCAGAATCATCAAAACGGGCATCGAGATAACTGTAACTGCCGTTTATCCAAAAGTTTTCACCTTGATAAAATGCCTGTAGTTCAAAACCTTGTGACTTAATCCCGCTGTTACTGCCATCTCGATTTCGCAAGCTTCGGGTTTGATCAAACAATGACGCTTCACCATACCAGTTATCGTCTGGTGCATATTTTACCCCTATTTCATAAAGGCTATTTTGTGTTGCGAAATTCAAAGGGTTAATTTGATTGTCGGCACCTAACGCTGTGCCCCCCGCCATACTGTTGGAGGTTGCATCGTTCTCAGAAAGCGCCGCATAAAGGTTAACCGTATTAGAAAGCGTATAGTTTGCACTTAACTGATAGCTCACCAAGGTATCACTATGGCTATCCGCGGCCGGGCTCTCCCCATCTGGCGCAAGGGGATCAGACGCCGTCACATCGTAGTGATCCACCCGCACGCCGGCAATGGTAGAAAACTTGTGAGTCCAATCAGATCGTTGTTGCACTACCAACCCCGTTTGCCACGACGTCGAATCGGTCGTATCAGACAAATTATAGTCCCCGGTGCCATCCCCATCCAAATCATATTGACCTCCGGGGGAGACGTAGACATTCGGCCGTAGCATCGCCAGCCTGGCCTTTTGCTCATCCGTTAAAGGGATAACGCGATTAGACAAGGGACCGGTAAGATCCACAGGATTATCTGCTTCGGTGGTAAACTGGCTGTATCCCAGCACGTCGTTATAACGTACAGACAAGCCAAGGGTGGTTATTTGGTTTTGACTATATCTAAAATCCACTTCGGTACGATTTTCAAAGGTACTGGCACCATCAATTATTTCAACGAAGCTGTTTGTAGCGATTTCTTCGCGATTAAGATATTGAAAATAAGTAAGGTTTCTTATGGTTATTGCATCGTTAAGTTCATGAATAAGCTTGCTGCGTAGCAGCGTCGTATCTGCATTGTTTATATCATCAGGGTGGGTATAAACTAAGCTACGGGAAATAACCACTTCACCGGTGGGTGAAATTATGCTGCCTGCTGCCGGTACCGTGCTGCCATTGCTTTGCACGCCCTGCCCGGTGATATACACGTTGTTATCGATCAGCTTCTGTGTAGGCCGATTTATCCCAGCAATATCCGGGTAATCGGCATTATAATATTCTGCGCTTAAATCCCACCGCGTTGCTTCAGAAGGCGCATAACGATAGGCGACAAAAACATTCTGACTTTTCTGACTGGCGTAATCAAAGTAACTGCCGTGATCTTGCCACTCCACACTCACCCGAATGCCATGTCTACCTTCTACTATGGCCTTGCCCACATCCACACTGGCGGAATATTGATCCCATCGTCCAGCACGTAACGTTATTTCACCGGTGGTACCACTTAAGGGAGCCGTTTTCGTTGATAAATTGACAAAACCACCGTTTCTTTGGGTACTGCCAAGTAGCACAGGTGATGGGCCTTTAACCACATCAATTTGTTCCACACTGTTAAAAGACAGCGGAAGACCAAAGCCGTTATTTCCTGCTTGACGCCTTATACCATCTTGAAAGAGTTCCCCTAACTGTCCGCGAATACTTGGCAGACTCGGCGTACCGAATCCACTTGAGGCGTAGGCATTCGGTGCGATTTTCGCAATATCGTGAATAGTACTAATATTCAATGCCTCTATCATCTGAGCGGATAAGGAGGTGACAGAACGGGGAACATCAAAGGCGCTCAATCCCGGTCCGAAGATACCGCCTAAGACATTATCATTCGGGTTTAAACTGGCGATCCCTTGTTGGCTTCCCAGCACTTCAATCAGTTCGATGGTGTTATCATCGGGGACTTGTTGGGCGTTCACTGTAGCGCTAACAAACAGTGCAATACTCGATAAGACGAGGCTTCTGTTACCTAAACATCCTTTTGAATTTGTCACGGTTGCTCTCATTGCATTGTTGATTTTTTGATTCATTGCACATTAAGACCTGCCACCTACCAATTAACTTTCAGTATGGTTTAAAAAAATTTTTACGCGAACTATGAAATAAAAAAGGCGTTTATCCGTTCTATTTAAACTTAAACTCACCATTGGAAATTTTATGCAATCACAACCATCTACCACGCAACACCCCCTAGCATCACGATTAAGTTGGTCTTTATTGGCCATCCGGTTAACCGTATTTCTCGTGATGTTTGTATGGACCTTAGACAAATTCGTTAACCCATCACATGGGGCACGTATTTTTGAAGCCTTTTATGGTTTGGGTGGTGTACCCGAAATTGCGGTATACATCTTAGGTGCCTTACAGCTGGTTCTGGTATTTGCTTTTGTGGCGGGCATTGCGAAGCGTTGGACCTACGGACTCATCTTTGTGCTACACGGTGGTTCAACACTGTCAGCGATCAATCAATATATGGATGCGTTTAATCACCTGCTCTTTTTTGCGGCTTGGCCAATGTGGGCTGGATGTTTCGCGCTGTATTTACTGCGCGATGCCGATACCCGATTTACATTAGGTAAATAAGCTTTACATCTTCACTATCCTAACCCAGGTTTCATTCAGTTATACTGGAGCCTGGGCTTCATCAGCGTTATTACGCGTAGCCATAAAAGATAGAAAGAAAGGTGTGTCCGCAAAAAGCTACACTCCACATTGAATTTTTATCGAAAAAACGTTAAAAATTTTCTTTTTCAAATTAAAATCAATTAGTTAAAGTCAATGGCTTAACTATTGCTTTGTTTACTGCGACCTATACTATTACCTTTCTTCTGCGAAGAAAAACGAAGAGAAAACGCGACATCAGGAGTGAATAATGAGCGTTCTTACATCTTTTTGGCAACGAATGGCGGTGATTGCCATGACGTTAAGCCTTGCCAGTTGCGCTTCCATGGGCACAGGAACTATCTCTGAAAAAAGGGAAGCCATTTTAACCATGCAAGATGCGGCATTGGCCCAACTGTTTATGGAGAAACCTGACACCAAAGGACAACTACAAAACGCCCCCGGGTTTGCCGTATTCAGCAATGCCAATGTGAACGTTATTTTCCTTTCCGCTGGCACAGGTTATGGGGTGGTGAACGACAATCAAACAGGCCAAAAAACTTATATGAATATGGCTGAAGGTGGCGTTGGTCTTGGCATTGGTGCAAAAGACTACCGCATTGTTATGGTTTTTCACACCCGAGAAGCGATGAAATATTTTATCGAACAAGGATGGACAGCGGGTGGCAATGCTGACGCCACGGCCAAAGCCGGAAATAAAGGTGTCGCCTTTAATGGCGAGGGTTATTTTGGCAATGTCACTGTGTACACCATGACTGAAAGCGGCCTGGCCTTGCAAGCCACGGTGAAGGGCACTAAGTTTTGGGTAGATGACGCCCTTAACTAGATCTTCCATAGTTAGCAATAAATTAAATAAGTTTATTTCCCCCACATTGCCTAAGTCCCTGCTTAGGCACCCCCCATATAAGACCAATGGCTTACGCCTTTATGTTAACAGTTTGTTATTTTAATTTTCACCTCCACATTCCAACCATCAGCTTAAACCCCCTACCCGACTTAAGATCCAACGATAACAGCTTGCGTTAGCCCCAACACCGTGGCGATAAAACCACCCAGAATGTTTTGTTTTTGTTGTTTATTTAACGTTTTAGCAACTTTCATAACCTTTTTTCTACTTTAGTATGCCGACAGTCAAGATTTCAGCCCATGGAGTAGAAATGACCATCAACACCTCACCTACCGACAATTTAGGTAAAAACCACATCGACAGCACCGCTGACGATGCTTATCAGAAAAAGCATCGGCCAAGTTCTTCTTTTCAATCTCGCGATGAGTACCTTTCTCACGAACTGCAGATCATGTCTCCTAAACGCTGGCGCCCCAATCTGCCGTTTAAAGATTATCGATTTGAATGGGAAGATACGATCCCCGCCATGGCCGCCACCATTGGTAAAGTGGTGATGGTGGGCGCCATTGCTGCGACCTTTGCCGGCCCATTAGGTCTTGGTGACACCTTTGTCTTAGAAAACGTGCGCTATGAATTGATCATCGTTGCCTTTTTTATTGTGTTGTTTTCAGGCTTTATCTTGCCCACCGCTAACTTAGCCGGTACTCACGGCCCGTTAATTCCACTGATACCTTTGGTGGTTGCCGCTGGCGGGCATCCCATGGCATTTGGGTTATTAATTGGTATTTTTGGCTTTTTACTGGCAATCAGTAAAGGAGGAAGCCTGCTGGCAAACCTCACCAGTAAAGGGGTGTGTGGCGGATTACTCCTCTACCTGGGCTTTATTGGCACCACCTCACAGGTGAAAAAGCTGTTTGCCTGGGCTGACGGCATAGGCATGTCACATATTTCCTTTGTGGTCATCGCCTGTACCATCGTTTTATATGCCCTTTTGGAACATTGGAAAAAACGCTGGCTGGCGGTGCCATTAAGTTGTTTGCTCGGTGGCGGATTAGCCTTTGCCATGGGCGCCCCCTTTGAATTTCATACCACCCCCGGTTTTCCCAATATTAACCCTATGTACTGGTGGGGAGAAAACACCGGATGGATGTTAGGGTTACCCACCGCCGAAAGCTTTATTGTGGTTCTTCCCTTTGCGGTTTTGGCCGTGGCGATGTGGTCACCGGATTTTCTTGGTCATCAGGTGTTCCAAAAGATCAGCTATCCCCCACGCTCTGAGAAGGTACAAATGAACATTGACGACACCATGATCAGTGCCTCGGCCCGACAAACGGTAGGATCTATCTTAGGCGGCGCTAACTTTGCTTCATCTTGGGGAACCTATATTGTTCCGGCAGCTATAGCCAAAAGACCCATCCCAGCTGGTGCTTTACTTACCGCTTTATTTTGCGTAATTGCAGGACTGTGGGGCTATCCAATGGATCTAGCGATTTGGGAGCCCGTATTGTGCGTCGCCTTGATTGTGGGTGTTTTTATTCCCCTGTTAGAAGCCGGCATGGAAATGACCCGAGAAGGCAAAACCACCCAATCCGCCGCCATCGTTGTCTTTGCATCATCACTGGTTAACCCGGCTTTTGGCTGGTCACTCACCATGCTCCTTGATAACCTCGGCTTAATTGGCTGTAAAGCGCGTAGCGCCGAGCTCAGTAGAACGAGCCGTTGGATCATACCCGGCGCAATGTTCTTGATACTGACCACGGTTATGGCCTTGGTGGGCTTATTACCGGGCATACCGGCTATTTTAGAAAACTTCCGATAACGGAAAAAATCCCATCCAGCTAAGGCCAGTGTTATGACACTGGCCTGTTACCCCCCGCAATTTCTCTTTGGTATCCATTGACTCCCCCATATTCATATGTAACTATCCACATATGTGAAAAAACACATATGAAATATATGAACCCGAATGAACTTTTTAAATGTCTATCTGATGAATCCAGGCTTAAGTCTGTGTTGCTCATTTTTCAGTTTAAAGAAGCCTGTGTTTGTGAATTAGTCGAGTCATTAGGGTTAGACCAACCCAAGATATCACGCCATCTCGCTTCGCTGAGAAAATGTAATATTCTGCTCGATGAACGCCGAGGGAAATGGGTGTATTACCGCCTCCACCCTGATTTGCCTTTGTGGGCCAAACAGGTCATTGAGCAAACCGCTTCTGGCGCATCTGACTACTACGCAGATGCGGCTAGGAAATTTAAACAATGTCAAATCAACGGTAATGATTGCTGTTAACAGGAAACCTTATGAAAATACTCTTTATCTGTACTCACAACCGCTGCAGAAGCATCCTTTCTGAAGCCATTACCAATAAAATTGCCGGTGACCTTATTGAAGCGCGCAGTGCTGGTAGTCAACCGGTGGGCGAAGTCCACCCTCTGTCTGTCAAATATCTTGAACAACGTGGATATCCAACAGAAGGGCTAAAAAGTCAGTCATGGGACGAATTTGAAGACTTCCAGGCCGATGTGGTGATCACCGTGTGTGATGCTGCTGCCGGAGAAGCCTGCCCGGTGTGGTTTGGCAAGAGTATCAAAGCCCACTGGGGACTTGCCGATCCATCAAAAATTACCGGTGATGAAGAAACCGTAAAAACGGCATTTTTAGACACCATTTCCATCATTGAACAACGTGCCAAGGCGCTGGCCGACATTGCCAAACAAAACCTCGACAGCGCCGCATTAAAAGAGGCACTGACCCAATTAGGAGTGCAAGCATAATGGCGCAAGATGTAACCACGCCCAATATTGATGAAGCACAATGGGACACCCCCACTGTGAAAAAACTGATTCCTGAGTTTTCTACCCATAAACCACGCATACTGCTGATGTATGGTTCCCTGAGAGAGCGCTCCTATAGCCGATTAGCCGTTGAAGAAGCAGCAAGAATACTCAATAAATTAGGCGCAGAAACCCGGATATTCAATCCCCACGGTTTACCGCAAACCGACACCGAAGATGCGTCTCATCCCAAGGTTCAAGAGTTGCGGGATATGGTTATCTGGTCAGAAGGCCAAGTCTGGTGCTCACCAGAGCGTCACGGTGCCATGACCAGTATTTTTAAAAGTCAGATAGACTGGATCCCGCTAAGTTTGGGTGGAGTTCGCCCCACCCAGGGAAAAACCCTGGCATTGATGCAGGTATGTGGCGGCTCCCAGTCATTTAACACGGTCAATCAAATGCGGATTCTTGGTCGCTGGATGCGTATGGTCACCATACCTAACCAATCCTCGGTGCCCAAAGCGTTTCTTGAATTTAATGACGAAGGACGCATGAACCCCTCGCCTTTTTACAATCGCATTGTGGATGTGCTGGAAGAATTAATGAAGTTCACGCTACTGTTGCGGGACAACAAAGAATACTTTGTCGATCGTTATTCCGAACGAGTTGAATCCGCCGAAGAACTCAGTAAACGGGTTAATCAAAAATCAATTTAGGACAACGTAATGGGACTATTTGAACGCTATCTTTCTGTATGGGTTGCTCTTGCCATCCTTCTTGGTTTGGGGGCAGGCAGCCTGTTTCCAGGACTTTTTAGCACCATTGCCGGATTTGAATTTGCCCACGTTAACTTTGTTATCGCCGTGCTTATCTGGCTAATGATTTACCCGATGATGGTACAGGTGGATTTTTCGTCCATCAAAGATGTGGGCAAAAAGCCAAAAGGGCTAGTATTAACCTTAGTGATAAACTGGTTGCTCAAACCCTTTTCCATGGCTTTCTTAGGCTGGCTGTTTTTCAAGGGAATTTTTGCCGATTGGGTCGATCCGCAAACCGCATCAGAATACATTGCCGGCATGATTTTGCTTGGCGTGGCACCTTGTACCGCCATGGTCTTTGTCTGGAGCCAGCTCACTAAAGGCGATGCCAATTACACCTTGGTACAGGTATCCGTAAACGACATCATCATGATTTTTGCGTTTGCACCATTAGCCGCCTTTTTATTGGGCGTGACAGATATCACTGTACCTTGGGATACCCTGTTGCTGTCAGTGGTGTTATACGTGGTCATTCCATTGGTGGCAGGCGCAATTACGCGGCAAAAACTTGATAAGGCGGATGATCACTCAAGACTGAACAACTTCCTGAGCACCATGAAACCCTGGTCTGTCATTGGCTTGCTATCTACCGTGGTCTTGTTGTTTGGTTTTCAGTCAGAAACCATCATTGCGGATCCTCAAGCCATTGTACTTATCGCCATTCCGTTACTCATCCAGACCTATGGTATTTTTGCCCTCTCTTACTGGCTGGCAAAGCGCATGGGCTTAAGTCACGATATTGCTGCGCCGGCGTGCATGATAGGCACATCCAATTTCTTTGAATTGGCCGTGGCCGTGGCTATCTCCTTGTTTGGCCTGCATTCAGGTGCGGCATTGGCAACAGTAGTAGGCGTATTGGTAGAAGTACCGGTGATGTTATCTCTGGTGTGGTTTGCCAATAAAACCAGACACTGGTTTCCCGCTAAGTCATAAATTAAAAACCCGCGATTAAAATTGACGAACGAATAAAAAATGCGCCGGTGGAACAACCACAGGCGCATTTTTATACACTATCGCTAATTCAGTTTTAGTGAACGATACCTTGTCTCAACCTATTTACCTGACGTCATTTTGTACAAGGTGCGATCTTTTTTAACGTGATGGTGATAAAGCGCCGCAACGACATGCCCTACAATCAACAGCCAGACAATCCAGGCTCCCATCACGTCTTTATGAATAAAATCTATGGGCTTTTCAAATTCTGAAAATGACATTCCCAGCCAATTGTTCACCAACAACTCAAACAGCCAGGTGTCTTCAAATTTCGGCAGTTCAAACATAAAAAAGTAATTGATGTTGCCGCCCGTGCCCAGATAGCCCGTAACCGGCATGATTATCATCACAGCATAGAGTGCATAGTGCCCTAAATGGGCAGCGAAATGTGCAAGTCGCGAACCGGGCTCATCACGGGGTGTTGGGTTGGAAAGCCGCCAGATAATGCGAAGTATAACGATCACCCCAACACTGGCTCCCACGGATAAATGTATTTGAAAAGCATTAAAACTAGCAGGAGTTCTTGGCTCTAAAAACCAATGGGAATAATAGACACTGACATAGGCAACTAAAAATAGCGCCGCCGTGATCCAATGTAACCATTTTGCAATTGAGCCGTAGTTTTCGGCGGTATTTTTAATACTCACGTTATTATCCAGTCTTTTAATACACTACGCGGCGCCGTTAAAACGTCAATGTAGCGTGCACGTTTGCCCACAATACCAAGCGCTGCCTCAGCGTGTAGATTTAGAAATCTCACGTATCACGATGATCCACCGCATTATGATGAGATCATGCACCTCATGCTATGTTTTTATTAATAACTTTTGAAGTTTTACCCCAGAGTTATGCAAAAAATTTACGTTACGGCTTACTCCGCAATTTGTCTGTTTATGAGTCAACAGCACTTTTTTTGTTAGGCGCAACAAAGTGTAAGCCTTGGGTTTTCACGTGTTGACCATAAGCTGAGGCCGACATGGGTTTAGCAAAATAAAATCCCTGAAACTCTTTACAGCCCATTTGCGCCATAATAGTAACTTGCTGTTTTGTTTCCACACCTTCAGACACGCATTTTATATCCAACTCATCACACATTACATGAATGGCTTTGACCAAGCTTTTTTGTCTTTCTGACTCACTGATACGGCTAACAAGAGAGCGATCAAGCTTAAGCTTATCGATGGGATAATCCGCTAAGCGCGCAATATTCGAATAGCCGGTACCAAAATCGTCCACAGAAATGGTAAACCCCCAGGATTGAAGTGTGCGTATTAATTGAAGTGAGTTTGATTGGTTTGCCTCTAGGGAGGTTTCGGTAAGTTCCAACTCTATTTGAGAAGGCATCACATTAAAATCAGCTAAGTACTTCACTAATTTGGAAATAAAATCAGGCTGAGTAAAGTCGATTAACGATATATTAATCGCCACCGGGACGGAAGGAATGTTGTCTTTAGACCACCGTTGTATTTGGGCACACACTTTTTGAACAATCAAGTCGGTGATACGACTCACCATTCTGTATTCCTCGGCAATGGGAATAAATACCGCCGGCGATACCGCACCAAGAATGGGGCTGTGCCATCTTGCC
>NZ_JBAHZB010000044.1:0-19052 GCF_036697315.1 Alteromonas sp. 14N.309.X.WAT.G.H12 | reverse complement strand
TCTAACCCCACACATTGACCATCTTGATCCACTTTAGGTTGGTAGTAGACATCCAATTCCCGCTGCTGTAGCGCTTCATCTAACAGCATGGAAATTTCGTATTGCTCCAAAAATGCCTGACTGTATTTCTCGTTGTAGCCACTTATGGGGTTACTCTTGTCGGCATGTTTAAGGGCTTCGGTGGCATTCGCTAACACCTCGGCCCCATTTAAACCATGTTCTGGATAGTGGGCAAAACCAAACAAAAAGGTCTGCACACATTTACTGCCAAACACATTGTATGCCTCATCCAGTGTCTGTTTTATCCCCATAAGATGGTGTTCTTTTAAATCGTTTTGCTTATTGAGCACAAAAACCAATTTTCCAGCCCCAATATGGGCACACAAAAACGGGCCTTTTACGTTATTTTTCAGTCGATGGTATGCACTGACCAACATGGCCTGGGTATCACGCTTATCAAACTTTAAATTCACATACTCCATGTTCGCGCTTTGGGTCACAACAACATAAAATCCTTTGCGATACTTGGCAATAAACCGATTGCACTGAATTTCAAACCATTCGCGATTGGGCAGCTGCGTATGTGGATCGTAAAATCTTAAACGTTTGTTCTCCTGCTCCATTGAAGCCAAACTTTGTTCAACGCGCAGTTCATGGGTGCAATCATAAAATTCCACCATACGATAGCTATTTGCCATGATTTTTGAGGCGTTAACACGCAAGTGCCGTTGCCGATAAGTAAGCACCTGATTGACCAGCTTATTTGTTAATTTTAATTCGGGTAATAGGGTGGTTAGGCGCAATACGCCGTTTTTATTATGGGGCTTAAAGCCGAATAGCCGATCAGCCTGTAAGTTGCTATCGGTGATCATCAGATTTTCGTCCACGATCAATTGGGGTTTATTGCCGTCGATGAAAAAGGTTTTATACAGCTCATTTTTGGCTTTTAAGTGAGAGTTAGCCAAGCCCATTGTCATGTTCAGTCGGTTAGCAGAAACAATGGTACGTGCCACGGCCAAAGGCATACACACATTAAAAAAGACAAAAATAAGGCCTGAAATATAGACATTGGCCTCAGGTAACTGTTCGGTTATCCCCACGATACCGGTAAGATCAATATGATTAATGATCATATAAAACGGGATGATATTAAGTAAGGCATACACCAGCGCCGTTTTACGTCCAAGTAACATAAGGGCAATAATTGGGCATGAATACATGAAAATAGACCCGACTTCCGCTAACGCCAAATCGATCAAAAACAAATTCATGGATAGACTGGCAGCAACGATGGTCAGTAATAAGGTATGGGCGCAATAAAAATAGTATCTTTTACTGATTGCCAGCAGTACAAATAAGATAGAGACAAAGCTAAAGCAAAGCGCTACCACATAGAAAAGATTAAGTTGTAAAGCTTGGGTAAATGTATGCCCTGCAACCATGGCACAAACAATTAAGCCAGAGGTTAAAATAATACGTAACGCGCTTATTCGCCAATTAGCCACTTGTTGCGATGACGTTTGCTCATCTGCGAGTAAGAAAAACTTATTAATCGCTAACATAATTTATAATTATTAGAATGGTAATCCAAACATAAACTATAAAACCGTAGCATTCAATAGCGACTGATTTAAAAGAAATTTTTAGTAACCACAGAAATAAAATTCACGGGTAAAAACGTGTTAACTGCACCTATATTATCGCGCTATTTTCATACCCAGGTTGCATTACGTCTACGTGAAGGCAAGCCTCCACTTGTGACGGGTTAACTTATTTAGAGGACCTACTATGTCTATTCATACCCTTGCCCTAGAGGCAAAACATCTATGTCGTCGCCAGCATTCTGGCGTATTAGGCACCCAATCAACCTCAATGCCGGGTTACCCCTTTGGCTCCATTGTCCCCTTTGTCTTGGATCATAACGGCAATGTTCTTATTTATATCAGTGATATCGCATTGCATACACGAAACATAAGAGCGGATAATAAAGTCAGTTTAACCATCTTTGACCCCGCAGAAGACGACTCCCAAGCCAATGCCCGGGTAACCATTATGGGCAATGCTGAACTTGCCGATAGTCAAAGCAATGCGCAGCTTTATTTTCAGCTGTTTCCCCAAGCCAAGGCCTATCAACAAACCCATGACTTTCACTTTTACAAAATTAATGCGGTACGGGTAAGGTTTATCGGTGGCTTTGGAAAAATTCATTGGATTGATGCAAATACTTGGCTGACACCACCGGCAGATTGGCATGCAACAAGCCAAAATATGATTGACCATATGAATAATGATCATCAAGAAGCCATGGGAGAAATTCTAAAACATTATGCCAATGTGCAAACACAACATTCCCAGATGCTCAGTGTTTTTGCAGAAGGCGCACATTATCTTACAGATAAGCAACAAGTGGTTTTTGTTCCCTTTGAGGAGATCTGTACGGATGCAACAAGTGTACGAAAAGCCTTAGTAAAACAAACCCATACAGCAAGAGCCGCAAAGGAAGTTGAATGTAGCGACTCGGTTAACAACGGATACGCTTAAACAGGCTATCGCAAGAGACGCCCATAGACCGATGAATAAAAACCCATCGGCAGATTAAATATAAATGTCCAAATGCTTAAAGCCCCCGCTGTCTTTATCCTGGCTATCCGGCTTATCGTCTTTTTCTGCTGGCGTCGAATCCTCTTGTGCATCCTCGCCCTTCGACGCTGGCGATTTCTTTTGCCTTTGAGGTTGCTGCTTTGCCTCCCTATCGTGCCGTTCTTCTTGCACTTTTTCCGTGACGCGGCGCTCTTCATCGTGCTCCTGGCGCTCTTCCTCACTTAGCGCTTTCGTTTCAGAACTTTTATTGATTTTCTTGACCCGGTCATCCACCGTCACCGGCACCTTTCCTTCCCGGGGAAGGATGGGGAAAATAAGATCGTTAACCATGTATACTCCTTCGACCCGTTACAAACATTTCACAAAAGTAGACATTTTAAGGGTAATATCTACATAGATATACCTTATGACTAAAGAATTAGTAGAATAATTCCCCTAAGGGCAAAATAAGGGTTGATTTACCTTAATCAATTAGCTACTGTTTGCGCCGTTAAAAAGATTGGAAAAAGTTTCATGTTAAATTGCGCTGCTAACCATCACCACCATCATATAGCATAGCCTTTCAGGTTCGTGCTGGAAGGTTATTGTCTCCTTCCAGTGGCGCAGATGAAAAAATTCTCGACCCCCGGAAGGAAACTTCCGGGGGTTTTTCGTATTAGCAGCTTCATATTCAGGTTTAAAAAAGAGGAATGTTCACATGAGTGACAGCAAACGTCTGCGTATTGCAGTTCAAAAGTCAGGCCGTCTTAGCGATGACAGTATCGCGCTGTTAAAGGCAATTGGTATTAAACTCTATATTCGTGACCGTTTACTCATTGCGCATTCTACTAATGAGCCCATCGATTTACTTCGCGTACGAGACGATGATATTCCTGGTCTGGTTATGGACGGTATCGTTGATCTCGGTTTTATCGGTGAAAATGAGCTGGAAGAAAAAATGCTTGAACGCCAAGCAGCAGATAAAGCAGCCGACTTCGAAGTGTTACGTCGCCTTGATTACGGCGGTTGCCGACTGTCTATTGCTGTGCCTCAAGAAATGGAATATCAGGGGATTCGTTCACTTGAAGGCAAAAAAGTGGCCACCACCTACCCTTACCTTCTGGAACGTTATTTCAAAGAAAACGGCGTGAATGCTCGGGCCGTTATGCTTACCGGCTCTGTGGAAGTGGCACCTCGCGCTGGCGTTGCCGACGCAATTTGTGATCTGGTCTCCACCGGCGCCACGCTAGAAGCCAATGGTTTGGTGGAAGAAGAAGTAATTTTCCGCTCTAAAGCCGTACTCATACAACGGGCAGACGGGGCTTTATCTGACGAAAAACAAGCCTTGGTAAACCGTCTTGTACCTCGTATTGATGGCGTGATCCAAGCCAAAGAAAGTAAATATATTATGCTGCACGCGCCTAAAGCCTATTTAGAGCAAGTGAAAAGCCTGTTACCGGGTGCTGAAAATCCAACGGTTTTACCTCTAGCGGGTACCGAGGACGCGGTTGCTGTTCACGTTGTTAGCCCAGAAGATTTATTCTGGGAAACCATGGAAAAACTCAAAGCCCTGGGATGTCGCTCTATCCTGGTTATACCAATTGAAAAAATGATGGGTTAAGCAGTCATGATAACTTGGTCTTCACTTTCTGAACGGGAAAAAGCAGAAGCCTTGGCACGCCCGGTGATGAAAAATTCAGACAAACTACGCACCACGGTTGCGGATATGCTCGATGCCATCCGTAATACCGGTGATAAAGCAGTACTGGATTATACTCGCCAATTTGACTGTGCGTCTTTACAAGGCTTGTCTTTATCTGTGGCCCAGCGGGATTCCTTAGCCGCCCGGGTAAGCGATACGGTAAAGGCGGCAATTAACACCGCCTTTGACAACGTGAAACAATTTCACGAAGCACAACAGCCAAACGATATTACCCTTACCACCACGCCTGGCGTGGTGTGTGAGCAACGGTTTACGGCTCTCGATGCCGTTGGCCTATATATTCCAGGCGGCAGCGCCCCGCTTCCCTCAACGGTATTGATGCTGGGCGTACCCGCTTTAGTGGCAGGCTGCGCACGAAAAGTCCTGTGTACGCCACCGAATCAAGCCGGTGAAATTGCGCCAGAGATAGCGTATGCGGCAACGCGCTGCGGCATTGATGAAATATACCTTTGCGGTGGCGCTCAAGCCATTGGCGCCATGGCCTTTGGCACTGACTCCATCACCAAAGTGGATAAAATTTTCGGCCCGGGCAACAGCTTTGTTACCGAAGCTAAACAACAGGTCAGTCAACGTCCGGATGGTGCAGCCATTGATATGCCCGCCGGCCCCTCAGAAGTTTTAGTCTTAGCAGACAACAATGCCGACGCCAGCTTTGTGGCCTCAGATCTGTTATCCCAAGCGGAACATGGTCCTGATTCACAAGCCATTTTAGTGACCGATAGCGCCGAGCTGATTAGTGCCACCAAAGCAGAAGTGACCCGTCAGCTTGCCACGCTTTCCCGTACGTCCATCGCGTCTCAAGCCATGGAAAACGCCCGTTATATTCTCACTGAGGATATGCCAAGTGCCATCTCGGTAAGCAATGCTTACGCGCCAGAACACTTAATTGTACAAACAGATAATGCTCGGGATTTACTGCCTTACATTAAATACGCCGGTTCAATATTTGTCGGTAAATGGTCGCCGGAATCCGCAGGCGATTACGCCTCGGGTACTAACCACGTATTGCCGACTTACGGCTATGCTCGCAACTATTCAAGTTTGGGGCTGCTCGACTTCATGCGCCGCTATACGGTGCAGGAATTAAGCGAAACCGGTATGCGAAATCTAGGCCCCGCCATCATGACATTGGCTAAAGCAGAAGGGCTTGATGCCCACGAACAAGCGGTAGCGCTGCGCATGGCGGCCCTCACAGGAGAACCGTCGTGAGTAGCTTGGTGAATAGTTTAATCAATAAGAATTTAATCCCGCTTAAGCCTTATGAATCGGCCCGACGTCTGTATTCCGGGGGACAGGATTGGCTCAATGCCAATGAATCGCCGTTTTCCAACGACTATGATGTGGATAGCAGTCATTTTAACCGATACCCATCCTGTCAGCCCAGTGAGGTGATTGGCAACTACGCCCGCTATGCTGGCGTAAGTACGGATCAACTGATTGTTACCCGTGGCGCAGATGAAGGTATTGAGCTACTTATCCGCACGTTTTGTACACCGGGAGAAGACAGCATTCTTATCTGTCCGCCGACCTATGGCATGTATGCCATCAGTGCGCAAACTTGTGATATAGGCGTAAAGACAGTTCCCCTTAACGATGATTTTTCGCTGGATGTTGAGGGCATTTGCAGTACAGACAATGTCAAAGTCGTGTTTATTTGTGCGCCCAACAATCCCACGGGAACGCCGGTGGCAAAAACTCAGGTAGAGACAGTGCTTAACCACTTTGCCAATACCGCTTTAGTGGTAATAGATGAAGCCTACATTGAATTTGATGCCGCCAGCAGCTGGGTAAAGGCCTTAGCTGACTACCCGAATCTGGTGATACTGCGCACCTTATCCAAGGCCTTTGCATTGGCAGGATTACGTTGTGGCTTTACCTTAGCCAACGACGATGTGGTGGCCGCACTAATGAAAGTGATTGCGCCCTACCCCATTCCTGAGCCTGTGGCGCAAATTGCCGCCGCGGCACTGTCAGAAGAAAATATCGCCCGTTTAAATGATCAAGTTAGCGTCATCAATGCTGAAAAACAACGTCTTACCGAGGCTTTGGGCAACATTGATGAATTTACCTTAGTGGGCGATACCAAAGCCAATTTTGTCCTATTTCGCTATGCGCAAAGTACGGAACTCATGGCTTATTTGGTCAGCAAAGGCATGTTGATCCGCGATCAGTCCAAACAGGTCAATTTACAACATTGTCTGCGGGTTACCGTAGGCAGTCCCGAGCAAAATGATCGCTTGCTTGGCCTTATTCATGAATTCCGATCACAAACAGGAGCCGCCAAATGAGTCAGCAAGCAATCCTCTTTATTGACCGGGATGGCACCCTGGTAGAAGAACCACCAGTAGATAAGCAACTCGATAGCTTGGAAAAACTGGTGTTTGAACCCGATGTCATTCCTGTTTTACTTAAACTCAAAGCCGCCGGCTTTTCGCTGGTCATGGTGTCGAATCAGGATGGTTTAGGTACCGATAGCTTTCCCCAAGCCGATTTCGACCTGCCCCATCATGCCATGATGGCGGTGTTTGAAAGTCAGGGTGTTACCTTTGATGATGTGCTGATATGCCCACATTTTGAATCTGACAACTGCACCTGCCGTAAACCCAAATTGGGATTGGTGAAAGAATACCTCCAACAAGGCCGAATAGATTTTACCCGTTCCTATGTTATTGGTGATCGTATTACCGACATGCAATTGGCCGAAAATATGGGTATCAAAGGCATTCAATACAGCCGGGATGTCACGAACTGGAAAGCCATTGAGAAACAATTACTGGCATCATCACGAATTGCCGAAGTGGTGCGAACCACCTCTGAAACCAACATTCGCGTGCGAGTTGATCTTGATTCGCAGGCCAAGTCGACCATTCATACCGGCATGGGCTTTTTCGATCATATGTTGGATCAAATTGCCACCCATGGCGGTTTCGAAATGCAGGTGAATGTGGATGGCGATTTACATATCGACGATCACCACAGCATAGAGGACACGGCTTTGGCGTTGGGCGATGCCCTTAAAAAAGCCTTGGGCAACAAGCGTGGCATTGGCCGTTTCGGCTTCGCCTTACCCATGGATGAATGTCGCGCCGAATGCATTATGGATATCTCGAATCGTCCATACTTGAAAATGGATGTCGAGTTTAGCCGCGACAAAGTGGGTGAAATGGCCACAGAGATGGTGCCACACTTCTTTTATTCCCTGGCACAAAGCATGGGATTATCCTTGCACTTGTCCACCACTGAAGGCAATGCACACCACCAGGTAGAAAGCCTGTTTAAGGTATTTGGTCGCGCCCTTCGTCAGGCAATTACCCGTCAAGGTGATGCCCTGCCTAGCAGTAAAGGAGCATTGTAATGGCGCAAAAAATTGTCATAGTAAATACCGGCTGTGCCAATATTTCCTCCGTACGATTTGCCTTAGAACGACTTGGCGTGACAGTAGAAGTCTCGGACAATTTATCGGTGATAAAATCGGCGGATAAAGTTTTCCTACCTGGCGTAGGCAGCGCCTTTGCGGCCATGGGCAGTATTGAAAGCAAACAACTCACAGACACCCTCCGCGGGCTCACGCAGCCGGTACTGGGTATTTGTTTAGGTATGCAATTGATGGTGGAAACCTCGGATGAAACTTCCGACGGCGTTATACAATGCTTAGGCCTGATGCCCGGTCACGTAGCACGCCTTCAATCCAATGGTCTCAGGCTACCCCATATGGGCTGGAACACCATTACGCCAGAAGAAAACAGCCCCTTATTCAAAGGCATACCCGCAGATACCTATTTTTATTTTGTGCACAGCTTTGCCGTGCCTGTTTATGATAAAACCTTGGCGAGCTGTGAATATGGGCAACGTTTTTCTGCGGCACTGCATTCAGATAACTTTTTTGGTGTTCAGTTTCACCCTGAACGCTCTGGTGAAGCCGGAGCACAACTGTTAACGAACTTTGTGGAAATGTAATGATAATTCCTGCCATAGATTTAATTGATGGGGCGGTTGTGCGCTTGTTTCAGGGTGACTACAACCAAAAAACCCAATACGAAAAAGATCCTGTGGACGTAGTCCATGACTACGCGAACCAAGGTGCTCAGTGGCTTCACATTGTGGATCTCACCGGCGCCAAAGACACCAGCAAACGTCAACTTAGCCTAATTCGCCGTATGGTCGAAACAAAACGCATGAAGTTTCAATGTGGTGGCGGTATTCGTAGCGAAGACGACGTGGCGCAGCTGCTTGACGCAGGCATAAGCCGGGTTGTTATTGGCTCTTTGGCAGTAAAAGAGCCAAAACGGGTGCAAGGCTGGATAGAAAAATACGGCGCGGAACACATTGTTCTGGCGTTGGATGTGAATATAGACCACAACGGTCAGCGTATGATTGCTACCCACGGTTGGCAAGAAAACTCCGGCGTGGCATTGGAATCACTGCTTGCCAGTTTCGACAAAGTGGGCGTTAGACATGTGTTGTGCACCGATATTAGTCGCGATGGTACACTGCAAGGCAGTAACGTCTCTTTGTACGAAGATGTTTGTGGTAAATTCCCGCAAATCAGCTGGCAAGCATCCGGTGGTATTGGTGGTCTTGATGATATTCGCGCTTTACGCCCTACCCAAGTAGGCGGCGTCATTTTAGGCCGTGCCCTGTTAGAAGGTAAGTTCACCGTCGAGGAGGCCATTGCATGCTGGCAAAACGGATAATACCCTGTTTAGACGTACGAGATGGCAAGGTGGTCAAAGGCGTCCAGTTTAGAAACCACGAAATTATCGGCGATATTGTGCCGTTAGCAGAACAATATGCCAAAGCCGGTGCCGACGAATTGGTCTTTTATGATATCACCGCCAGCTCGGATCAACGGGTCGTTGATAAAAGCTGGGTAAGTCGCATTGCCCAAGTGATTGACATCCCTTTTTGTGTGGCAGGCGGCATCAAGTCAGTGGAAGATGCTGGTCGCATTTTAGAGATGGGCGCAGATAAAATTTCCATCAACTCCCCCGCCCTGACGAACCCAGATCTTATTAATCAACTTCATGACATCTATGGTCAGCAATGTGTGGTTATTGGTATCGATAGCTTTTACAACAAAGAAAGCGGCCGTTACGACGTTTACAAATTTACTGGTGATGCCTCACGCACTCAACAAACCCGATGGCATACCATAGATTGGATCAAAGAGGTACAGCAACGAGGGGCTGGCGAGATTGTCCTCAATTGTATGAATCAGGATGGTGTGCGCAAAGGCTATGATATCGACCAACTGTCAACGGTACGGAAAGTCTGTAACGTGCCGTTAATTGCCTCAGGCGGTGCCGGTGCAATTGAACACTTTACCCAGGTATTTAAAGATGCTGACGTAGACGGCGCGTTAGCCGCATCGGTTTTCCACAAAGGCATTATTGATATGCAGGAATTAAAAGATACCTTGTCTGCTCAGGGTATCCCCATGCGACGTCGTCACAAAGGTTAAGGATTTTAAAAATGATTATTAATTTAGAGAATATGGCATCACTGGCATGGGAGAAAATGGAAAACATGCTTCCTGTGGTGGTGCAAGATGCGGTATCAGGCAAGTTATTGATGCAAGGCTATATGAATCAACTGGCACTGCAAACAACACTGGAAACCGGCAAGGTCACCTTTTTTAGTCGTTCCAAGCAACGTTTATGGCAAAAAGGCGAAACCTCGGGCAACGTATTAAGCCTTGTGCAAGCTGGCAGCGATTGTGACAACGACGCAATTTTAATTCTCGCCAACCCCAAAGGGCCCACTTGCCATACCGGTAAAGAAAGTTGCTGGTATGATAATCAGCCCGCGGCCTACACATTTTTGGCCGATCTTGAAAAGGTATTGGCAGCGCGCAAATTTGCGGATCCCGACTCCAGTTATACAGCATCCCTTTATAGTAGAGGCATAAAACGCATTGCCCAAAAAGTAGGGGAAGAAGGTGTGGAAACGGCACTTGCAGCCACCGTTCAGGATAAAGAAGAGCTTAAAAACGAAGCTGCGGACTTACTTTATCACCTCACCGTATTGCTTCAGGCCAGTGATTTATCGATGAAAGATGTTATCGACGTTCTGCAATCTCGTCATCAGAAATAGACGAATAACCCAGTTGTTGTGCGGCTTCTCTTAATTTCGCCACAACAGCTGGGGCCATATTCTTATTCACTGCAAGATAACCTTCAACGGAAAGTTCTGGGATCTTCAAATAGGTTTTAAGCGCCCCAGGATCAACCCCTATTTCTTTGGCGGTGCCGGCGATAAGCGCAGGATCCTCAATAATAAAATCCACCACACCACGTAACAAATAATTCCAAGAACAATGAATATCGGCACACACTAGCAGCTGCTTTTTTTCCCGAAGTCCTTTGTCGATAAGCCACCGATAACTGATGTCATCCCGTTGAACGGCAAAGGTATTATTTTGATAGATATCGCCAAAGTCTTCCTTACTTTGTCTATGGGTAAGCCCCACCACAGCCAAATTAAATTGGGAAACCTTAGCTATCCAAAAAAATAACTTGTCACGCTCTTTGGTTTTCGCCATGGAATAAATCAGCGTGTTAGGATCACGGGCCGCCCGATCATAGGCCCTCGCCCACGGATAGAGTCTAAAATCTCCCGTTAGGTTGGCTTGTGTGATGATGTTTCTGACTTTTTCCGTTGCTTCACCCGCAACGTTACCGTTTTCGTCGAGATAATGGTACGGCGGCGACGCTTCAGTAACCACTGTGAGCTCTTGCCCATAGATAGCTACTGAAAACAAACAACACAAAACCAATGTGATGACAGCTTGCATATTGCTACAACTCGTTATGTTTATGTTTTGTACACTAGCATTCTTTTTCACTAATAAAAATATACTATTTAGCAAAAGTTAAAACACCTTTACTACCACTACCTTACCCCCAATGTATGACAAAATGAGTTTATAATCATACTGATATAGCCTTTATACTCGCCTAAATGCAGTAGGTAATAAATTTTTTTAATTTTTTTTGTTGAAAAAAGAAAAACCAGGCCTATATATAAATTGTCGGTGCTTGATAGCAAGGCTGACAAAACCGCCGCCGCAATGTCGGGGCACATTAATTAACATATTGCTTATTCATGAGGATATGACTATGCGTACTATCGATCTATCTCCACTTTACCGTTCTTTTATCGGCTCTGACCGCTTAGCGTCTTTAGTTGATGCGGCGTCTCGCAGTGAAAACCAACACACTTACCCCCCATATAATATTGAATTATTGGGCGATGATAAATATCGTATTTCCATGGCTGTAGCCGGTTTCGGTGCCGATGATGTAGACATCGTGGCAGAAAATAACGTGCTCACCGTCAGTGGTAAAAAGTCTGATGAAGAAAAAAATTCGAACACCAAGTTCTTACACAAAGGTATTTCAGAACGGCAGTTCCAGCGCAAGTTTCAGCTTGGTGATCATGTCAAAGTAACAGGGGCAGATTTGCAACACGGTTTACTGCATATCGAGTTGGCTCGGATTGTTCCCGAAGCGAAAAAACCGCGTCGAATTCAAATAGGTGGTCAGTCAATTAACACTGGCGACAAAGCGTAAGATTTTTTCGAGCCTGTCAAAGGCAGGCTCTTTACACCGTTGATTGCCGATATCGGGGTCAACAATCACATATTGCTTAATAGGAAGGGTATGATTATGCGTACAATTGATTTATCTCCACTTTATCGTTCATTTATTGGTTCAGATCGTCTTGCTACATTTATTGATAATGCGGCACGGTTTGAAAACCAAAGTACATTTCCGCCTTACAACATTGAATTACTGGAAGAAAACAAATACCGCATTGCCATGGCAGTGGCTGGGTTTTCTGATAATGAAATCCAAATAGAAGTTCAGGAAAACACCCTAACGGTATCCGGTAAAAAAGAGGCGAAGGAAGAAAAAGACGATCGTAGGTTTCTCCATAAGGGAATATCAGAACGGAATTTCGAACGTAAATTCCAGTTAGGCGACCACGTCAATGTAATTGGCGCCGCTCTCAAAGACGGATTGCTTAACATCGATTTAGAACGCATTATTCCTGAATCGAAAAAACCCAAACGGATAGAAATTGGTAAACCTGCCTTGGAAAACAAAGCAGAATAAATAAAAAACGGCACCCTTTTCGGTGCCGTTTTTCTTTTTCACTCCCGCTACTGAGCAAAACGTATTTTGATGTTAAGCGTCTCGATTACCAACCGTAAGCGCTTTGCCAGACGTCGCAGACCGTTTTATTATCCTGAGTTACATGATATTGCTGGTACTGCCCTGCCGTTGCACAAGCATGATTTGGCAGTATGCGAAGCATGTCACCGTAGCCAACCCCCTCTTTGGGCAAAGATAAGCCCTCTTTATGCTTTATAATACCGTGCTCTTGATTCGTATCCGCCACATACCAGCCTTCTAAGATAGTTCCACGACTATCAGCCACCAGCCCATAGCCGTGTTTATCTGAGCCCTTATCCCGGGATAACGCCATCCACCCGGCATCCACAAGCACCCAGTTCTTATCCCGTTGATGGCCGATAACGCTGGTGAGTACACTAAGCGCGATATCTTTTTGTTGGCAAACATGTAAATCAGCCATCACGAGATCAAAGGTGGCATAAACACCGGCGCGCAATTCCGTAATGTTCGCGCCCGTATAATCAATACCGGCAAGCACAGTGGGTGTGGAACCCACCGACACGGTGTCACAGTCAAAACCGGCGGCAGCTAAACGCTTTGCAGCTAACGATGTACGAGCACATTCTTCTTTAGCCATGGCTTTTTGTGCATCCATCGAATGGCAGTCGTATGAAGCTCCCGCATGGGCCATCACGCCACAGAAAACCAGCCCTTTCCCTGCACTTAGGCAGGCCGCGGTCTCAACGAGCACATCACTTTGAGGGGCAACCCCAGCTCGGTGATCATCCACATCCAGTTCAATTAATACCCGTAATGGAGGCGTAAGGTTTTGCGTATGTTTGGCTAAGTATTGTGCGGCCATTAAGCTATCCACCACCACACAAACCCGAACACCTTGCTCAAGTAAAGATATCACCGCAGGCAATTTATTGGGCGTCATACCTACCGCATACAGGATATCGGTATAACCGGCATTGGCAAAATACCGAGCTTCACTTAATGTTGAAACCGTAATGGGGGACGGTAATGGCGCATAAATCGCTGCCCCTTCCACGCTCTTAAGTGTTTTTACATGGGGGCGAAAAGTAAGCCCTGAACGAAGAACAAGACTATGCATACGGGATGCATTGGCGCTTAATTTATTTTTATCAATAAGACAAAGCGGCGTAATAAGGGAAGAAAAGCTATCCATATTAAATGATGTAATGAATCATAAATAAATTGGTGCCTGCTAAAAAGAGCATGGATAAAAACGTCATGATCATACCAACGAAACGTTGCCAGCTCGTGCCCTCGTGATGTAACAAGCCATACGCATGAAATACCCGCCCGAATAGCAACACACAGCCACCCACATGAAGTACCCACTGATGCGGATGCAGGCTTTCCAGACACGCCAGCAAAATAAGGGTAATGGGCACATATTCACTGAAATTACCATGCACCCGAATGGCGCGGCTAAGATCAGCATCACCACCGTCTCCTACCCCGACCCGAGCACGTCGCCGATGGCTAATGACTAGAAATGACAGATATAAATAACATAACGCCAGTAAGCTGGAATAAAAACCGGTAACAGGTAACCCCATAATTATCCATTTGAAAATCGACTTTGTCTTTATTCTGGCAACTAAAGTGCAAAGTAGCAAAACCTTTTAACGACGCTTACAAATCCATTAAAAAAGGCTGCCTAATGGCAGCCTTTTTCATACCGTACAAATTAACCTTAACCTAACAGTTCGGCTAATTCTTTACTCACTGCTTCCACAGGTTTTGTGCCATCTAATTTATGGTATTCACAATTGCCCTGTTTTGCCTCGGCTGAGTAATAATCTACTAACGGTTTAGTCTGCTCATGATAAACACCTAAACGTTTGCGCACTGTCTCTTCTTTATCGTCATCACGAATGATCAGATCGTCGCCAGTTTGGTCATCTTTTCCGTCTACTTTAGGTGGGTTATAAACCACATGGTAAACACGGCCAGATGCCGGATGTACACGACGTCCTCCCATGCGCTCGACAATCACATCGTCAGGCACATCAAATTCGATACAGTGGTCAACCGCCACACCCGCTTCTTTCATCGCATCGGCTTGGGGGATCGTGCGAGGGAAACCATCTAAAAGAAAACCTTGCTTACAATCATCTTGGGCAATGCGTTCTTTTACCAAACCAATAATAATATCATCGGATACCAGTTTACCCTCATCCATAACCCGTTTTGCCGCTAGGCCAAGTTCTGTTCCTGCCTTGATAGCTGATCGCAGCATATCACCAGTGGAAATCTGGGGAATACCATATTTCCCCATCAGAAATTGTGCCTGAGTTCCTTTGCCGGCTCCTGGTGCGCCGAGAAGAATAATTCGCATGTTGCGTTCTCCGCTTTATTTTCTAAACTGCTCAGCACTTTACACATTAACCCCATGCGAAACAAGCCCACAACAAGTGCCGACACTGAATATACGACCTATGTCGCATACTTTATAGACAATAGTTGTATACGCAATAACAGCCGCGATACATAGTCCTTTTAAGCATGGTTGAAAGTGTACAGTGCACATCAAAGCTATTATGTTGATTTTAAAAAAGAAGTTTTCTTTAACACTAAAAAATAGCCAGACATAAAAAAACAGGCCATGAAGACCTGTTTTTTGTTAATTAAATTACTGAATAATGGCCTTATTTTGCCATGGTCATCAGCAAGCTGTTCAAATTACGAACAAAGGAAGAGGGATCTTTTAAGCTCCCTTGCTCGGATAAAGCCGCTTGGTCAAACAAGACTTCAACCCATTGATTAAAGAGCACTTCATCCTGTACATCCGCCAGCTTGCGAACCAGTTCATGTTCAGGGTTAAGTTCAAAGTGATATTTTACTTCAGGGACAGTTTGACCGGCAGCCTGCATCAGTTTCATCATCTGCGTGGTCATACCATTTTCATCTGCAGTGATAACCGCCGGAGACTCGGTCAATCGATGGGTAAATTTCACGTCGATAACTTTGTCACCCAATGCAGATTTCACCCGTTCAAGTACGCCTTCAACTTCTTTTTCTGCTTCTTCTTTGGCTTTCTTCGACTCTTCGTCATCCAGATCGCCTAAGTCTAAATCACCTTTAGCAATAGATTGGAACGCTTTCTCTTTGTACTCGGTGAGGTGTGACATCAACCACTCGTCGATACGCTCACCCATCAACAATACCTCAATGCCTTTCTTACGGAAGATTTCGAGGTGAGGACTGGTTTTCGCCGCCTGAAGGCTATCTGCAGTAACAAAATAAATCTTGTCCTGTCCCTCTTTCATCCGCTCGATATAGTCATCAAGGGAAACTGACTGGGCATCAGACTCATCATGGGTGGATGAGAAACGTAGCAAACCTGCCACTTTTTCTTTATTGCTAAAGTCTTCGGCTGGGCCTTCTTTAAGCACGTTACCAAATTCTGCCCAAAACGACTGATACTTCTCTTTGTCGTTTTTCGCCATCCGCTCAAGCATTTGTAATACGCGCTTAGTACAACCTTGACGCAAGGTCTGGGTGACCTTGTTATCCTGCAAGATTTCACGGGAGACATTCAAAGGCAGATCATTGGAATCCAGCAAACCTTTCACAAAACGTAGATAGGTCGGCATAAATTGTTCAGCATCATCCATAATAAAAACACGCTGAACATACAGTTTTAATCCGTGACTTTGATCACGATTCCACATATCGAAGGGCGCCTTGCTAGGAATATACAGCAAACTGGTGTATTCGCTCTTCCCTTCCACTTTATTGTGCGCCCAGGCCAGAGGATTGGCAAAATCATGGGAAATATGTTTATAAAATTCTTTATATTCGTCTTCGGAAATATCGGATTTTTCACGAGTCCAAAGCGCTGTCGCTTTGTTAACCGCTTCCCATTTTCCAGGCTCAGCAGGAATTTTCTCGCCATCAGGGCCATCACGCTCAGGCACTTCGTCCTTCCACATTTGTACCGGAATACTAATGTGATCGGAATATTTGCTAATAATGGAACGCAAACGCCAGTTATCAAGGAATTCTTTTTCATCGTCGCGAACGTGCAAGATGATTTCAGTACCACGGCTTGGCTTGTTAAGTTCAGCAACAGTGAATTCACCTTCACCGTCCGAGATCCACTCTACACCTTCAGATGCATCAACACCGGCTGCCCGGGTGCGTACCGTTACCTTATCGGCAATAATAAAGGCCGAATAGAAACCCACACCAAACTGTCCGATAAGTTGAGAATCTTTTGCCGCATCACCAGATAAACGACTAAAGAAATCTTTCGTGCCGGATTTAGCGATGGTGCCTAAATTCGTAATCACCTCGTCACGGGTCATACCAATGCCGTTATCGGCAATAGTAATCGTACCAGCATCACTATCAACGCTGATTTTCACGTTCAATTCGCCATCACCTTCGAACAAGCCATCGTTCTCTAGTGCTTTAAAACGCAACTTATCGGCTGCATCGGCGGCGTTAGAAACCAATTCACGAAGGAATATTTCTTTGTTTGAATACAAAGAATGAATCATCAGATGCAAAAGTTGTTTAACTTCTGTCTGAAAACCATGTTTTTCTTGATGGGCTGCTTCAGCCATAAACCAGAATCTCCTAGCTATACGGTTTAATTTTCAGACTAGAAGATAAGGTCATCCAAAGGAATTTCAACCTTTGGAAGGCGGGTTTTTTCGTTTCACTCTGATTCTTTGCGCAAGTAAAGAACATTCCCCTTGACGCGCGAAAAGCTAAAGCTTACGGCGACCGGAGAAAGCGTGGGTAAGGGTGCTGCCGTCTACGTACTCCAACTCGCCACCTACCGGCACCCCATGGGCGATGCGGCTGGCGTCGATACTCAGTTCCTGACAAAGCTGGGCAATATAATGAGCGGTGGCTTCACCTTCCACAGTCGGGTTTGTTGCGAGGATCACTTCACTGATTGATTCAGATTTAAGCCTGCTTTCCAGCTCATTCAGTCCAATATCCGCCGGACCAATCCCGTCTATTGGCGATAAATGTCCCATCAACACAAAATAGGTACCTTTGAAACTTAATGTTTGTTCAATTGCCAAAACATCCTGAGGGCTCTCCACCACACATAAAATACCACTATCCTGACGTTCGGGATGGGCACAAATATCGCAAATAGATTGCTCTGTAAAAGTACGACAAACCTGACAATGCCCAATATGCTCCATGGCATTTTGCAACGCAGTACTGAGCCGGTTTCCACCGTCTCGATTTCGTTCCAACAAATGAAATGCCATACGCTGTGCGCTTTTTTCCCCAACCCCAGGTAAACAGGTCAACGCACCAATCAGCTCACTTAACAACGGGCTATACTTCATGTAAATAAAAACTTAACACTGTGATAGTAGTGTCGTAATGGTACGCTGTCTTATTGTAATTGGGCAAATTAAATAACCCAGAATGTGGCAACCTTGTCTAATAAAACGTCACTTTTCTACCAATAAACCTCCGCTGGATCAATTCATCGTTATCGCCTTGCGCAATAACAAGCCGAGTGCTATGAATTGTTTTATAGTTTATCTATGTACTCCAGCTCGTGCTTTTCATTACCTAGGCATGTTTGTCTTCACCACAAATTCCATAACAGAAGGAAAATAGGATGAGCGATTCTAAATGCCCATTTGACAAGACTCCCCTCACCACCGACGGTGGTGCCCCCGTTGTCGATAACCAGAATAGTTTAACCGCCGGCCAGCGTGGCCCCATCTTGGCCCAAGATCTCTGGCTCAATGAAAAACTGGCGAATTTTGTTCGCGAAGTGATTCCAGAACGTCGTATGCACGCCAAAGGTTCCGGCGCTTTTGGTACTTTTACGGTGACAAACGACATCTCCCAATACAGTTGTGCAAAGGTTTTCAGTGAAGTTGGCAAACAAACAGAAATGTTTGCCCGCTTTAGTACCGTAGCCGGCGAACGAGGCGCCGCCGACGCAGAGCGGGATATCCGCGGCTTTGCATTAAAGTTTTATACCGAAGAAGGGATCTGGGATATGGTGGGTAACAATACCCCGGTATTCTTTCTTCGCGATCCTTTGAAGTTTCCTGATCTCAATAAAGCGGTGAAACGGGATCCCAAAACCAATATGCGTTCGGCCACCAATAACTGGGATTTTTGGACCTTACTACCAGAAGCCCTGCATCAGGTCACCGTTGTAATGAGTGATCGTGGTATACCCGCCTCTTACCGTCACATGCATGGATTTAGCTCCCATACCTACAGTTTTTGGAATAAAGATGGCGAGCGCTTTTGGGTAAAAATGCATTTTCGCACTCAACAAGGCATTAAAAACCTTACCGATCAGGAAGCCGCTGAGCTGGTCGCTACTGACCGTGAGAGTCACCAAAAGGATCTCTTTGAATCCATTGAAAATGGCGATTTCCCGAAATGGAAAATGTATATTCAGGTAATGCCAGAAGCTGAAGCTGAACAGGTGCCCTACCACCCCTTTGACTTAACCAAAGTTTGGCCGAAAGGCGATTATCCCTTAATTGAAGTGGGCGAGTTTGAGTTAAACAAAAACCCAGAAAACTACTTTGCCGATGTAGAGCAAGCCGCCTTTGCACCAAGTAATCTTGTAC
>NZ_JBAHZB010000043.1:25755-30559 GCF_036697315.1 Alteromonas sp. 14N.309.X.WAT.G.H12 | reverse complement strand
CCTAAGTCCTTTAAACCGCAATCCTCGCGGTAATCTTCATCCTGAAGTTGTCCCTAACAGCCTACCTGGCCGTACTCCCTTTTCCTTTATCCCTAAGTACTTTTTCATCCTTTAAAAAAGTAATCCGTTCCTTTGGTTGTCCCCGTTCATCCCTGGCGTCTTCCTGACTCGTCGTGTTTCCTTGTGACAGGGTTAATAATACCCACCTTCCAAATCCTCGCGACATACATTTTAAAAAAAAATTCCATTTTTTTATTTATACACTAAGAGGATTATAAAAAAACCTTTATAAACAGTGGTTTTATCCTTTAGCAAGGTAAAAGCCTCGGAAAAATGACTCTGATTTCTCACGCATTTGTAAGACATGTCTTACAAATCTTTACATAAACTTACACTCCCATTTCACGCCTTAAATGAACTCGGCATTAACAGAGCCTCTTTCCACACTTAGCCAATATATGGCATTAATTCTGCTTATATCCTTACGGTTTGATGAAAGATGACTCAGGAGTGTGCAAATGAATAAAATGATTGGCCTAGCCTTCGGCCTTCTTGTATTGGCCATCGAGGCCCATGGCGCAGCGTTTGAGTGGGGCGACCTGAAGCGGGAACGCATTGAGTTACACCTGCCCTTACTGACAGTTCAGGGGAGCAAGGGCATATTGGCTTGTGCTTATATTGATGTTGAAACCTGCGACAAGACTGGGGAAGCGTGCGCCATTGTCTCTGGGGTAAAAACCCATGACGACATGTTGAAAAGGCCAGTGGTACGGGTTTCTAAAGCGGCCCGTCAATTAGGTATCGAACCGGGAATGTCCGGTAAACAGGCGTTATCGCTGCTGCGTTAGCCAAGGTATTCGCTAACAAGAAAATACCTATCACGTTTTAACGATCCCCTAGCGGACCGCCACCGTTAGGGGAGTCTTGATACGCTAGTACACCTGATACTGGGAATCGGTGCGAATGTAGAGCGTTACTTGCCCCTGTGTCAGTGGATGTAGCACAAGATTTATTGGCCGGAAGGCTTAAAAGACTCATGCCAGAATACCACATTGCGCTAACCGAAATGTGGTTAGTGCTGCCAAGCAGACAATTAATTTCTCCGGCAATTCGCTTAATTCGGGATGAGTTAACACAAACTATCAGGGATCTAAGAGCACGATTAATGACTCATGGCGTGATTGATGAACAGGAATGGCCCGCATATTAACGGCTTAACTGGGCGCTGAAATCACTTTAGAAATACTAACCAAGCAATAATTCTAGCACTGACTATCGCGCTTTCACTCAATAGTCAGTGCACAGAATAGCAATAGAAAATAACTTACTTAGCAAAACGCTTACGCAAGTTCATTGCACCTAATCCCATTAGGCCCATGCCGAACATAAAAACACTCGCGGGTAATGGTACTGATGTCGTTGGATCATCTGGGATATCGACTGTACCCACAGTATCACCAAATACATAGGCATAACTGATTGAAACCGATTCACCTGCAGTCAAGTCACCAATCTCAAACCCAAGACCTATCCCATTGTCAGCAGATGAATCATAGCCAAACGCCACCGCCGCATAATCACCGCCAGACAAATAACTAGCCGGATCGATGACACTACAGCAATCACCCACAATCCCAGTATTATGGGTATAGGCACTATCACTAAACATACCAATGGTAAGGCCACTTATTACGCCAGAGGCACTGATGAAATCACTTTGAGAGAGTTCACCGGCATCGTCGTAATCGCCATCATTGTTTAAATCTAATCCACGTTCGTTATTGGTCGCCGCAGATCCCCCTGAATAGTTATCTGGGTCCGGATCGATAGCCCGTGAAAAGGACACGCCAGTTAAATCCGTTGTTGCTGTAATGACAGTGCTAATGTTCACATTTTCATCGGAATCATTGAAGAAAAAATCATGAACAATATCAAACATGCCGTTATCTGCTGTACCTACCCAACGGACATGGTTGTCGAAAGTTCCGCCACTTAGATCAGTAATAGACACTTGACTGACACTATCACTGGAAGAGTTACGATTCCCTACTGTACTAAATTGATCGGCAGAGACCCCAAACCCCTCAAACGGAATTCCAGGACTTAAATAATCACCTGTCGCGGTATCAAATGTTCCCGTTCCAGTTGGATCATGAATCAATCCAGGTGAGTTAGTATAATCACCTAAGGTGCCGTCATCAGACACTTGAGTCCAAAGGTAATCGCCTTGCATAAATACCGGTGCGGCTGTGGCCGTGGTGGTACCTAGCATTGCACTTAATACAACACTGGCCAACGCTAATTTTTTTGTTTTAATCATAACTCGATTTCCTTATATGTATGAAAAGTTGCTTCACCCAACTGAAGCATCCGATGCTCACTTCACTTTTGCATTCGTCAGCGAGAATTAGCAATCTTTAAGCCAAAAGGAATATTTATAGATTTATCAATCTATTAGAGGAAATACGCTTTCTATCGAGTTTAAAAAAGAATCAGTAATGTAAAGAATACTGACATAATATTTACATTGATGTGTGGGCTGCTAAATAAAATAAGGCGCGGCTAAACACAGACGCGCCTTACTATTTTCCAGCGACAAAAACGGACAACAAACCTTGTCAGGCAGGCCAAGCGTCAAAGGCTTGTTTCTCCAGCTGCATGCTGCCATCGGAACCTTTATAAATATTGATCCACGCGCGCCAGTTCTCCTCATCCATATCCGGATAATCCAGCCGGTAATGACTGGCGCGGCTTTCTTTGCGCATCAAGGACGCTTTTAATTTCATTTCCGCGCTGATAATCATATTTTTCGTTTCATTGACTAAGCGCAGCTCGTGCATATCCGCCGCCCTTAATAACGGCATATGATGGTCACGTAACTCTTCGATATAGGCTAAAGCGGCCTTCAACATGCTTTCTTTTTTAATATAAAGTACAAAATTCGGGATCATGATCCCCTGTAGCGTTTGTGTTACCCAGGCAGGCCCGTAACCCGCTTCTCGTTTTAGTGGCGCTAATATATCTTCTGTGATCTGTTGCCAGCGTCCATCATTCAATGCCGGTAGTTTTGTCGTCTCAGCATACTGTGCGGCGGCTTCGCCAGCGATAGCCCCCTGCACCGCCGATCCCGCTAACGATGAGCCTATTTGCGTATAAATTCCCCCCGCCATGTAACTGCCTAGGGCATCACCGGCGGCATATAACCCAGGTATATTCGAAGCACAACGATCATCAATTGGCACCAGTCCTTCCGATTTATGAATTGCCATACCCGCAGACGCACCGCCTAGGGTATAACCACTCATCCCGCCTCCGGGAGGGCCTCCCGGCGCTCCACCTGGTCCGCCTCCAGGTCCTCCTTTAAAATCTGGGCCGGGCCCTCCTTGCGGTGGCGGCCCCGATGGTCCCTTGCCGTTACGATTACCTTGGGGAGGACCTGGCCGACCTGTACGTTTAAACTCGTCCGGTGTTTGCGGACCACCGCTCACCAGTGTACTGTCATCTGATCCCGGCGGGCCGCCTGGACCACCGTTGATGGGATTTCCTTTCATATAGGCCTGATAGTTTAAGTCGACGCCTAAATCATGATGTACCTCCACCCCGGTGGTACTGGGGATCTGCGTAAACATGTCTCCCCAGTTGTCAAAACATGCCGCAGGGTGGGAGCTTCTGCTTGTATGGCCGTCATTCCATTCTTTGCCAGTCACCTTTGCCCCAATCTCATAGGCCATAATGGTTCCGTCATGGGTTAGATCACACACCGGAAAGCCATTAGGTTTAAAGCCACCTGCACCAGTACATAAAATGACTGTTTTCGCCGTAATGGTAACGGTTTGCTCTGCGTCTAAGCTAAAGCCAGCAGCGCCGGCAATACGCCCTTCGTCTTTAATAAGATGTGTAATTACAATGCGTTCGAGCAAGGGAATTTTGCGCTCGTTAATCGGCGTCATAAAGGGACGATTGGCTAGTGTCTGGTCAAAGAAGCCCCACTGTTCTAACTCTTTAGCTCTAGCCAAAGAGTGTTCAGCCACCTGACGGGTATATACGGGGTTATTGGTTCCTAATGCTGAGCGGGACACTTTTGCCACAAACTCATCAATGCTGTTTTTTTCTTTGCTGGGATCAAATACAAAAAAGCCCTTGGCAAAAGGCGTTAAGCCCGATGAACCTAAACGACCTTTCGATACAATCATGGTTTTAGCGCCCGCATCATGGGCTTTAACGGCAGCAAACAACCCTGCCATACCACCACCAATAACCAACACATCAGTTGTATGGGATGTGTTCTTTATCGCCTTAGGATCAATCAATACCTTATTAACCGCCCAAGCATGATTTAATCCCAGCGCAGATAAACCTACCACGCCACCAGAAAGACCTAAAAACGTGCGGCGGCTTAGTCCATTGTTGTTATCAGACTGATTCATGATTTCACTCCTGACTGGCGTACCACCGGCGCTGATGAATGCGCAGCGGTTGTCCAATAAAGGCGACCAAGTAACCCTATTCCCACTAGGCAGACAATGACCAAAAAGATCGCCATGGGGAGAGCCGTGTGCCGTCCAAGATCAATAGCATGCCACATGGCCAAGCCAACAAAAGCCACCGTTAATCCCCCATGAAAATAACGCCAATTTTTATACTTCACTTTATAGCGCTTAATGATATTCATACGAAACGCAGCGCTAAGCCCTAGTATGAGCATCAAAGACCAGGCCCCAATACCCATTAAAATACCCACGCTACTGAAAGTAGTTAACATCGTGATAAAGGCATCCATGGGCTTAACACCACCTTCGAAGTA
>NZ_JBAHZB010000043.1:0-25745 GCF_036697315.1 Alteromonas sp. 14N.309.X.WAT.G.H12 | reverse complement strand
AGTAAAATACTCATGGCCACATAAGCCAGGGTTTTATGTACACGTTGGATATTGATGGGTTTAAACAAACTCAATAAGGTCGGATTGCTACGGGCCAAAAAAAACTGGCCCAACATGAGGGTAAAACTTAGGACGGTAAGTAATGACAAGCATTCTTTAAGCAGGGAGCGTCTGGGAAAGTCACCTAACCCATAAAAAAGAAGAGGCAAACCAACGAAAATGGCAAACGCTGCGACAATATTCCACCGTTTAACAAGATCTTTCATGGTCACCCCCAAGGGACGATAACAGGGATGGATTTTTCCGGTGACATTTCGATGGCATCTACCGGGCAATACATGCGACAAAGATGGCAGATCTGACAATCTGCCGGATAAGTGATAACGGCCTTACCGGATCCCTTATCAAGCCGGATAACATCACAAGGACAAGACTGAACACATTCACCGCAACCAATGCAGCCGTGTATGCTTTTAATTGTCATAGGAACCTCGAAATAGGATTGAAGATTAACCACCAAAAATGGATATTTGGAGGATAATACTTCGCCGCAAGCCTGCCTATTCAAGAAAATGTAAAAGCCGTTAAACACCAGCCGAAACTCGCATTATTAACGTGTTTGTTGATCTGTATCTATATAAATTCAGGCGTACAATTAACGACTATTTACTTGGTGTAACAAGATGCGACCTGCTGAGTTTCCGGTCATGCCTGTTGGGGTCTTAGCGATAGTGCCGTTTACCAACACATAATCGATGCCATTTGCATAATGATGGGGATCAACATAGGTAGCTTTATCAATCACTGTTTGAGGATCAAAGATAACAATATCTGCCGCGTACCCCACCGCGAGTTTTCCACGGTGACTCAGTTGCATTCTACTGGCCGGTAGTCCCGTCATCTTATAGATTGCCTGAGGTAAAGAAAGCACCCCTTTTTCCCGCACATATTCGCCCAAGACTTTTGGAAATGTACCATAACTACGAGGATGGGGATTCCCCTGTCCAAAGGTTACGCCCACGGCGTCGGTGGCAATTGAGGTATAAGGATAACCCATAATCGCCACCACATCTTGCTCGGCGATGGCATGAAAAATACCTTGCGCTCCTCCCTGACTTTGTATTTCCATGGCTAACTCAGCGGCGTTTTCCACCGAAGGCTCGCGCCTCTGTAACGCAAGTATTTGCGCAAAGGTCATTCCGTTCCATTGGGGATGTGCGGCAAAATGGGCTATTTGCAGACGGCTGGCATCGCCGCCTCCCCGATCCTCTTCAATGTTTTTTATGATGCCTGCTTTGATTTTTTTACGTTGAGCCGTATCGGCCAATCGCTTAATGAGTTCCTCTTGGCCGCCTGCCAATGACCACGAAGGAAAAAGTATGGAAAACCGTGTTGAAGACGCAGTATAGGGGTATTGATCTAGCGTCACATCCAAGTGTTCATTTCTGGCCTTTTGAATCATTGCAAGGGTTTGTTGGCTTACTCCCCAATTGTATTGCCCTACAACTTTGTGATGAGAAATATGTACGGGAATGCCTGTGGATTTCGCCACCGCAATGACTTCTGCCAAGGCCTCCCGTATTTGTCCCCCTTCATCCCGCATATGAGAAGAAAAAAAACCCCCATAGGTTGCAGATACTGCAGCGAGTTCCCGTACTTCGTCAAAATTTGAATACACCCCGGGCACATATTTCAATCCGGTAGAAAGCCCAAAAGCCCCCTCTGCCATAGCGTTTTTCACCAGCACCTTCATGGCGGCAAGTTCTTCTGAATTAGCCTTAGCGTTTTTCTCTCCCATCACCGCTTTTCTAATATCGTTGTGACCAATTAGAAGTCCCATATTGGGGCCAATTGGGGCCTGGGAAATAGCATCAAAATAATCGGCCATATCCACCGGGGAAAAACCGCAATTACCGCCTAAAATTGTAGTGATCCCTTGTTGAACCAAATTATCCAAGTGAGGCTGTGTGCTAACCGTTCCTTCAGCATGTGAGTGCAAATCGATAAACCCTGGGGCAACAATCCGATTTTTGGCATCAATCACCTGTTTGGCACTAACGTCAGATAAATCCCCCATGGCGACAATACTCCCTTGGGCAATGGCAATACTCTGATTAACGCCCTTAGCTCCTGTGCCATCCATAACAAGCCCGTTTTTTATAATGACATCGTAGGTTTGCCCAACGCTATTGGCACTTAACAAAATAAGCAACGGCATACCTAGCCGGTAAAAAAAGCATTTGTTCATCAACGTTTCCCTTTGGGTGAGGCAAGAGAAAGAACAGGCAGTTTACAAGGGGGAATAGACTGTTCTTTTAAAAGAGCATTTCATAATTCCTGCAAGGTGAAAAGAATAAATTGACTGAGTGGATAAACATAGGCTGCGGGCCATCAATTAAATTCAACCTTAATAAGGATGCTGATCAGCCATAACCCATACAGACAACAAACCCAGCAAAATGGATTGGTTCTTGAATAAAAGAGGCGAAAACAGATTAACAATTAAGCCACTTTTATTGCTAATCACTGCCCCTGCAGCCCCATGTAAAAGCATTATATTGGTGCAAAACCAAACCATTTGGTCAAAAACGGCGCACCCTCTCATACAGCTTCTTTAATACAGTTTTTAGATAACAGAAAAAATCTTTAAAAATCATTGGGATAATTTATTGTTTCTTTACGAAATTTACGGTATAGATGTTGCTTTGTGAGCTTGTTGTTTTTCACTTGTTCCAAAAAGTTCAATTAATTTCGCAAAAACAACCGTTATTGCACTACCTTTTTAATTTCAAGCACATCCAACTAGAGGCTCTTCAATGCGCAGAGGATTAAGCAGTTCCACGCTACTTTTATGTTTTTCATATAATGCAATTGTTGCTACCGCATTTGCTCAGGAAAATACTGATGAGGTTTCCCAAGCAGAATCTGGCACCATCGAACGGGTTATTGTCACCGCCGATCGTCGTGGTACAGACATTACCGACTCCCCAGTTTCTATTTCAGTGATCAAAAGTGAAACACTGGAATCTTTATCTTCCGCTGGCGGCGATATCCGTATTCTGGCTGCCCGGGTACCCAGTTTGAATATCGAGTCTTCAAACGGCAGGACCTTTCCACGGTTTTATATCCGCGGATACGGTAATACCGATTTTACAAGCTTTGCCTCTCAGCCAGTTTCATTAGTATATGATGACGTGGTACTCGAGAACGCTGCATTAAAAGGCTTTCCTGCCTTCGATTTAGAAGGTATTGAAGTGTTGAGAGGGCCACAAGGCACCTTGTTCGGCCGCAATACGCCAGCTGGGGTAGTTAAATTCAACTCCGTTAAGCCTACCATTGGCTCTACCGACGGTTACTTTACCGCCTCTGCCGGTACTTATAGCACCACAAATCTTGAAGGTGCGTTTAACGTACCCATCAACGATGATATGGCAGCCCGTGTTTCTTTACTTTATCAACACAGAGATGACTGGGTAGACAACGAATATTACAACACCAGCAATGAATTGATCACTGAAAATGATTCCCTTGGTGGTTACGACGACAGTGCTGCGCGAATTCAATTATTGTACGAGCCAATGGGTGCCGATTATAAAGCCTTGTTCAATGTACATGTTCGCAACCTTGATGATGGAACCGCTCGACTATTTAGAGCCAACATCATAGAAAAAGGCAGTAATAATCTGGTTGACGGCTTTGATGCTGAAAAAGTCTCGATGGATGGTGAAAATACCCAGTCGTACACCAGCGCGGGCGGTAGCGCACGCCTTACTTGGTTTTATGATGACTTTACGGTTCATTCAATTTCGTCCTATGAGTCGGTGACGCACTATTACACCCGTGGTGATATAGATGGCGGTTACGGTGCGTCTTATGCCGAACCCTATGGACCCGGTTATATTCCTTTCTCCGTTGAAACCGGCGGTGGTCTTGCCGATCACGCTCAGCTCACCCAAGAGCTTCGCATTGCCTCCGATTTGTCCTCTGATTTAAATTGGCAGGCCGGTGTATTCTACTTTTATGAAGACGTTACCGCGGATTCATTTACTTACGACACGCTATTTGGCTCCGATGCCACCCATGAGCAAAACCAACAAAAAAACGTGGCCTGGGCTGCCTATGGCTCTGCAGGTTACAATGTGTCTGATCGTTTAGAAATAACCGGTGGTCTGCGTTACACCTATGATGACAAGGACTATACCGAAGGCTACGGTGGTGATTCGCCATTTAGTCAATCGAAAAGCGATTCTAAGGTTACCTGGGATCTCAGCGCCCACTACACCCTTAATGACGATACCTCTTTATATTCGCGTATCGCCACAGGCTTTAGAGCACCCACATTTGGTTCATTGTCGGCAACAGACAATGAAATCACCGTTGCAGAATCTGAAACCATCGTTTCTTATGAAGCGGGTATTAAAGCAGACCTGTTCGACCGTCGAGCTAGACTGAACTTCAACGTGTTTTATTATGAGGTGAGCGATCAACAGTTAACCGCAGTAGGTGGAACCGCCAATGAAACCCGTTTGATTAATGCCGATAAGACCGTGGGTCAGGGCGCGGAATTGGATTTCGAAGCCTACATTACGCCAAACCTTAATATTTCATTAAGCGGTAGTTATAATGATACCGAAATACAGGATCCCAACTTGTATGTTTCAGGTTGCGGTACCGATATCGATGGCAGTCAGTTATGTACAATTCTTGATCCGGTATCGGATGACGGTTTGTATTCCATTGATGGTAACAGCTTACCTCAGGCTGCTGAATGGATAGGTAACGCCTCAGCCCATTATGTTTATGAAACTTCAGATAGCGGCGAAATCTATGTGTATGCCGACATTGCCTATAGCAGTGAAGTTAGCTTCTTCCTCTATGATTCAGAAGAGTTTCGTAGCGATGGTTCGTTCGAAGCCGGCTTAAAACTAGGTTATTCGTGGGATAACGGTAAATACGACGTGGCAGTATTCTGTCGTAACTGTACCGACGAAGTAAACTTAAAAGGTGGGCTTGATTTCGACAACCGCACAGCCTTCATCAATGATCCCAGAATCATTGGTGCGCAATTTAAAACACAATTCTAAAAAAAACTACGGGTCCCTTGCCTTGAGGAGCTAGGGGACCCGTATTTTCTTTACCATGATAATCAGAGGAATATATGATACTTAGCAATATTTTGGCTAAGAAAGGCGCGTGTTTTCTTTTCTTACTGACCATGTTGGCCGGTACATTCAATGTTCAAGCCAATGCCAAAAATAAAGTCATTCTCGACGATGATGGCTTTGCCATTGCCCAATGGATGTTGGTACAAGATCCTAATACGGAAGTACTGGGCATTACCATTATGTCCGGTAACATGTGGCGCGATGCCAACGTGGCAAAAGCACTTCGGTGGCTAGAACTGGCTAATCGCTCAGACATTCCCGTAGTACCCGGTGCCATCTATCCTTTACTCAATACAGAAAAAACCACTGAATTGTGGGAAAGCTTGTATGGCAAAATCGTATGGAAAGGCGCTTGGCAAAAAGCCTGGGTAGAAGAAACCGATCAAGAGTTACCTTCGTACCTAGCATGGGATGAAATTCCAGATTTTCCCGAAGGGCAACCCCATACCAAAGCATCCAGCGAAATGGCTGCCACCTTTCTGATCCGTAAGGTTCGTGAGTTTCCCGGAGAAGTCTCCATCATTGCCACAGGCCCGATGACCAATATCGCTCTGGCCCAAAGCTTAGATCCTGAGTTTGCCTCTTTGGCTAAAGAGCTTATTTATATGGGCGGCAGCTTAAACCCAAGACAAGTACTAGACAACAAACCGGCCAGCGATTTTGCCAGAGAATTTATAAACTCCCCCCGTAGAGAGTTTAACTTTATCTGGGATCCTGAAGCGGCCTCCATAGCATTGCGTGCACCATGGAAAAAGATTGTTATGGTTCCGGTGGATCCATCCACCGCAACTCAATTAACCCCTGAATTACTTGCCGCCATGTCACAAAGAAAAAACACCATGACCAAGGTCATTGAAGATAAAGAACCCAACTTCCCACTCTGGGACGAAATCGCCTCAGGAATATATCTAGATCCCAGTTTAATTACTGATAGCAAAGAATTATACATTGATGTAGGTACGGATTTTGGCCCCTCCTACGGCAGCACCCTGTCATGGTCAGAAGGGTATCAGCCCGGACTGGGTGAACGAAAACAAACCGTGGTATTTGGTGTCGATGTGAAAGGTTTAGAAGCACAAATGATAAAGCTTATGAACCTGCCTTTACCTGCCCAAAGCAACTAAGTCTCGTCCCTTTTTACGCCAAAAACCCATTGGGTATTTTTGGCGTAAAAAGGCATAAGTGTCGATGAACAGCAAAGGGCAAGCCTATAAATCTAACGGTGCTAGCTTAGGGGCTTGGGCTTAAATAATATGTCGCCATGAACATCGGAGATGGTTAATTTACAGATGTGCTGATACATTCCATCCTGAAAAAAACGTAAATATTTAGGAATACTGACAAATACCCCCACCCCTTCACTACTGGAGTCATCGTTAACCACGCTATCAATGGCCCCCATTAATATGTGGCCTAACCCCAAATGCTGATGATCCGGGTGCACGGCGATAAACGAAACCATGTGATAAGCCGTCGCCGGCATATTTTTGCGAATCTTTTCTTCTTTATCCATCATGGCCCGGGTACTGAAATAACCGGCGGTGAGCAGCATTTTAAGTCGCCAATGCCAAAAGCGACCACTGGAAAAATCACTACTCGGTTTGGTTAAACATGTCACCGCTAACAGTCGCGCCCCATCAAACAAACCGATCATGGGTTGTTCTGCTTCCCAAAATGCATCAAGTTCTTCACGGATAGCACTACGCAAACGTCCTTCATAGCCCTCTTTTTCTGCCTGAAATATGTCCATAAACAAAGGATCATCAAAATACGCATTGTACAAAATAGAAGCCGCAATTTTTAAATCATCAGCCGCTAGGAAAACCGCTGAGACATTTTCACGACGTACCTCATGTTCAAGGACGTTGGACATCGCTGTACCTCCATAGTGTATGTTAAAAGCTTATTTAGGTGAGCCATCAAACAAAGTATGGCACAGTTTTTTATTGAGCCAATATTACCCTACAGAAAAGATAGCAGATTGTTAATGAAAAGTTAAAAATAAACCAAGAGAGGGGCAGCAAGGAAAGGAGGGGATGATCTCACTGCGGGCCCAGACTCTTTAAGCCCGCAGTGCATCATCGTCGTAACAAGGAGTACCCTTACAGGTTTTGGTAGGCACTATCGCCCCAACCAATGAGTACGCCATCTTCGAAAATAAGCGGCGTACATTCATCTTTTGTGGTCATACCGTCATCCATGGTGCGGTTTGTTCGATAATAAAGAATGCGGTAGGCATGGCCGCTTTTTTCCATCATTTCATTAAAATCAGCCACCCCCATGGTGCGCACCACGGATTCATAGGTCATATCTTTTTCAAGTTGAGCAACATGTTGACGGTTATTGTGTTCCCGATCTTCCCAATCTGACGAATAGTGACTGTCATCACCGCCAACAGAAATAACACAACCGGAAAGAACAAGAGGAGAAATAACCGCGAGTGCTAATGCAATATGTTTCATAGTGTACCTTTTTTAAAATTGTTTTTGCTTTTCCACAAACAGGTAATCAATAATTGCACCAACTTTTATACCATTGATTTTAATGGATATTTTATAAAAACCAAAAAAAACACAACGAATAATTGGTCAGTTAAACTAATACTTGGCACATTAAGCCAGTTTTGAAGTATTATGGCCAAATATCATGTTTCAAGGACTATGTGATGACACAACCTGATCCGATCCAACAACTCGTTATGCTTTGTCACAAGATGCGCCAACAAGGGCAACAACCCAGCGTAGGTTTACTGAGAACGAAAGCCCCCTTTAAAGTATCGGTAACCCAAGCCATTGATGCCATCAAACAATTTAATGGCAGCGCCCAGCCTCCAATCTCCCAAGAACCAAACACGGACAACAGTGGAAACATCGCGGCGTTGGAAAAACGCATCGCCGCCCTTGAAGCCGGAATGAGTGTATTGGAGGAGCGGTTATCCCGTCTCCAGCAAAATAACCACTAGTCATCTAAAATAGGGCCGGTGAAGACCGCTGAAGCTCAGCCCTTACAGTGCCTGTTCAAGGGTAAGAGAATCTAAAAAGGTGGCTAAATCAGCCGCCAAGACTTTTTCCGGCTCTTTACCTACCCGCTCTAGCACCACTTCACCGGAGTGGTTATCAAGGGAAATCAAATAGTCGTCATCATCGGTCAAACCAATAAATAACGTTGGCGACTGCTTTAAACGCTTTTTCATCAGCAGGTGACCAATGACGTTTTCTTGCAGTCGATCAAAATCTGCCTCACTGCAAACTTGTAACAACTCACAACGCCCCTGGGGCGCAATGGCCGGCAGATGAAAGCTATAATAGGAAGTAAAAAAGCACTGAAAATCGGCATGCAACGACAGCCCGAGTGCCTCTTCGGTGCCCTTGAATGAACCCTTCGGCTGTTGTTCCACAGGCATCCAAGGTACCATTTCACCGTTCTCCCCCCTTTTTTGATAACACGGTGATGGCCACTCATCATCAAATTCTATAGACAAAACCTCCGGATGTTTTTTTGCCCGATTGCGGTATTTATCGATAAATGCATCTAAACTGAATTGCAAAGGTGGGATCATTTATGTGGCCTTTTGGTTTACACTATAATGTTATTAAGTAGCACTGTTGTTCGAGCTTACGGTTCAAAACAAAACAGTTTAATTTTTTTCAGTTGATTGAAAGCCTATGACAAATACCACGCCATTCGAAGTACCGTCACATTTGACACTTGGCAAAACCGTTGATTACGAATCAACCTATAATCCATCATTACTTCAATCTGTTCCCCGGGCATTGGGCCGAGACAGTTTAAATATTGATGACGATGCATTGCCTTTTCAAGGCTGCGATATCTGGACAGGGTATGAACTTTCATGGTTAACCCCCAAAGGGAAACCACAAGTGGCAATAATGGAGTGCCGCGTACCTGTGACGTCACCTGCACTTATCGAGTCAAAATCATTTAAATTGTATCTTAACAGTTTTAATCAAACCGCTTTTTTATCTCAACGAGAGGTTGAACAAACGCTTACCCGAGATTTATCCGCTTGTGCAGGTCAGAACGTAACCGTGTCCATTATTCCTTGGCATGCCTTTTCTACATTAAAAATGGCGGAATTAGACGGCCATTGTATTGATGATCTGGATATCACGGTTGAGACCTATTCTCCGGACAAAACACTACTGGGTGTGGAAACCCATGATGTTGAAGAAACGCTCCTAAGCCACTTGTTAAAATCAAATTGTTTGATTACCCATCAACCAGACTGGGCCAGCATTCAAATTAGATACTGTGGTAAACAGATTAAACATGAGGCACTATTGAAGTATCTCATTGCTTTTCGTCAACATAATGAATTTCATGAACAATGTATCGAGCGCATTTATTGCGACATTATGAGCCAATGCAAGCCAGACAAACTGACCGTTTTCGCCCGTTATACGCGCAGGGGGGGATTGGATATTAATCCGTATCGTTCCAATTTCGAACAACCTGGTGAAAACATCCGTTCAGCGCGTCAATAAGCCATGATGCATCTGATTTTCTTCAAAGGACAATAATGAACGCTAAGCTAGTTGCCTCTTTAAGTACACATAATGAAACGCTGGTCGCCTTTATCATTAGGATGAGTGCATTTTATGAAGGCATGTCCGCAGAAATAGACGCTGAATTGGCCGTACTACGTGGGCATCTAGCAGGCAAACCTGATTACACATTAGCCACGGTTAGTATTAATAAACTGAATAAACTTTTCCACAACGCCGATAAAACGGTAAAAAAGCACACCACTCTCACGGTGAGTCAGCTGGAAAAAACCGTTAAGCATTTTCAGCAAACGTTCTCCTACGATGAACATGTGCGCAAACAAAGCGCCCTTTTGCTGAACGCGACACATCAACCCATTACGAATCTGTTTGAATTGCAATCGCTTTGCCTTAAGGCCGTTGCCCTTTTCGGCTCACTGACCCCGCACAGTGTTCCAAGCTCATCTGACGACGGATTAACCGATGACGAAGAACATCAAGAGCTTCTCAATCACCATGCCCCCCTATTCGAGGAAATACAGACTGAGTTAGCCCAATTAATCGAAAGCTTTGCCAAAAAACAACCCGAAGAGCCGCTGGTAACCGATCTGCGTAGCCGCATCGTTCAGCCCTTGAGCGAGCAAGAATTACTTGAAACCTGTATTGCCGTGATCCGCATGGTGGTGAGCGAAACAATGCAGGAGGCTTCCCTTACAGGACGGATGATTCATCGCATCCACAGTACCTTGGGAAAAATCAAAGCCGATGTCGATGAAACCATCGATACCAGCAAAAAGGACTACGAGGAACGTCAACAGCGGGGCAACCTTTTATCCGACAAATTAAATCAGATAGAAGGTACGGTGTTGCAATCTGATTCGCTGGAAAAGCTCAAAGCGGACGCACAAAAACACATTGCTTCATTATCCTCCACCCTTGCCTATTGCAAAGAGGCGGACAGTCAGGAACAACAAGCTCTGATGTCACTGCTTAGTGCAATGCAAAATCAAATGGTATCTTTGCAGCAACAAGCACAAATGTATCGTCGCAAGCTGGCTGAACAAACGTCATTTATTCATACCGACCCCCTTACCCGCTTGCCCAATCGCTTATCTTATAACGAACGATTTAAGCACGAATTCCAGCAAGCCGAAAAAAATGGTCAACCGTTAGGTTTGGCCATTATCGATATTGATTACTTTAAATCCATTAACGATCGATTCGGCCATCAGACTGGCGATAAAACCCTTCAGGTTGTTAGTCAGCATTTCAAAAGTAAATTAACAGACAATGAATTTATTGCCCGCTGGGGTGGCGAAGAGTTTGCGTTAATTTTTCCTTCTGTGGAGCTCCCAGCTTTAGAAGAAAAACTCGAACTATTGCGAGCATCACTGGCCCAATTACCGTTTAAATTTAAACAAGAAAAAATTACGATCACCGCATCCTTTGGTGGTACGTGCCTTAGAGACAATGATGATCCACAGAGTATTTTCGCCCGGGCAGATAAAATGCTTTACCAAGCAAAAACCGGCGGACGAAATTGTGTAGTTGTAAGTTAAGTCATTGCGCAATCAGGACATAAAAAATGAACAAAGTGCAGTTAAATCCCGTTGGCTGGATGAGTCAGCTATCCCAGGTTGAAGTAAGCAAATTACAGGACACAACAAACAGTCAACTCTTCGAAGTGTTTAAAAACTGCTGTCTGGCAGTATTAAACAGTGGCGTAGATGAAGACAACTTTGAGCTCCTTTTTGCCCCTTATCAAGATTTCGATATTCGCTTGGTACGCAGAGAACGGGGCGTCAAAATAGAATTGATTAACCCCCCTGAAGTTGCCTTTGTAGATGGCAAATTAGTACGCGGTGTCCATGAACATATTTTTGCCGTATTGCGGGATATCCTGTTCATGGGTAACAAATATGCCTTTGTACATCAAAGTGCACCCACACAAGGTAATGCGGTTACCGATATGGTGTTTGACATGCTTCGCCATGCCCAGGCCCTGGAAGGAAACGATGAACTAAACACCATCGTATGCTGGGGTGGCCACTCCATTCAGTTGCACGAATATAAATATACCAAGGAAGTGGGTTATCAACTTGGTTTAAGGGAAATGAACATTTGCACAGGCTGCGGGCCTGGGGCAATGAAAGGGCCCATGAAAGGAGCGGCCATCGGCCATGCAAAACAACGTTTCCAACGGGGACGCTACATTGGTATCTCGGAACCCAGTATCATTGCTGCCGAACCCCCGAATGCCATCGTCAATGAACTCATCATCATGCCGGATATCGAAAAACGCCTCGAAGCCTTTGTGCGATTAGCCCACGGTATCGTGATTTTTCCCGGTGGTGTAGGTACCGCCGAAGAGCTGCTTTATTTGTTGGGTATATTAATGAATGAACGCAATGCCCAACAACCCTTTCCCGTTGTGCTTACAGGCCCGGCAGAATCCAAAGCCTATTTTCAAGCCATCGATGACTTCATCCTTGCCACTTTAGGAAAAGAAGCTCAAGACAAATACCAAATTATCATTGATGATCCGGTGGAAGTGGCCCGAACCCTTCGTGCAGGATTAGAAAAAGTAGAAAATTTCCGTAAAGTCACTGGTGATGCCTACAGCTTCAACTGGTCTTTACGTATTGATGAAGCGTTTCAAACACCCTTTGAACCCACCCACGAAACAATGGCCGCACTGCCATTGCATTTCGACCAACCGGCAAACGAAATGGCTATGGTATTGCGCCAAGCGTTCTCAGGCATTGTGGCAGGAAACGTCAAAGCCCAAGGCATAAAACAAATAAAAACCCACGGCCCATTTAGATTAACCGGTGATAAGACGTTAATGACGCACATTGATACTCTGCTTACGTCTTTTGTGGCACAGCAAAGAATGAAGCTACCCGGTACGAAATACGTACCTTGCTACACCATCAATCCGGCAGAAAATTAATTCTTGTTACGATTTTACCGTTCCTAATATTCACCTTTTTAAGGTACACTGCTTGCAGACGGCGGTAAAAAGTGAAAAAGGATGAATGGTAAGGTTTTTAAGCTAATTTTGCTGGGCGCAGTGGCGTATGCCCTTTTTGTATTTTTGGTTATGTCTTTTTATCCTGATAAGCCAGAAAATATGGACTGGCAAGACAGAGAAGAATACAACAAGGTTCAGATCACAAAATTAAGTTTAGGTGCAACCCGCGAGGAAGTGCTTGCCTTATTGGGATCCCCGGATATTACCGAAGCTAAAATGGAGTCAGGAACCACGATTCAAGTCATGTTTTATCGTACCCAACATGTCAGAGCTGACGGGTTAACCACACAGGATGAATGCACGCCGCTACTTTTTGAAAACGAGCGCTTGATTGCTTGGGGTGAAGGGGCTTATCAAAGTTATCTTAAGTCGTGATAGCGAGTAAAAATGAAACTCGCTATCGATGAGATAACCGCCCGCGACCAAGCTGTTAATCAGGCCTTAGGCCAACAGATCGATCCCCTTAAAAACACCCAACGCTGCCTTGATTTTGCCAACCTCCTTATTCGTTATGGCAAAGACAACAGCGAGCTACTGCTTGGCCTCACATTTATCGCCGATAGCGGCATGAGCGTGGCCGGACGCACCGCCTCCCTGCTGGCTTTTGTCGGTCTTCAGCAACAATTTAACGATCATTACTTACAACACCTTGTCGCTTCCGCATATGCCACGGGCATTTTCGCCACCTTGCCATCAAACACCCGGTTAATCCATGTCAAAGCTTGGAAAGAAAAGCAGCTTCACTTGTTTTTGGATGCCGCCCAACTTGTGCGCATTCATACCGCGAAAACGGTTGTCCGCTACCTAAATAGCCCCGCACTGAAACACAATCAGCGGTGGATGGTGTTAGTCCTTAGTCTGTTGCAAGCAAAACCTGAAGGCTTTCAGCAAGGGCTAAAAACCGTATTTCCTTATCTTCCCTATGAAATGCGCCAGCCAATGCAGAGGTTTTTACGCTATCCGGGTCAATTTCTACCCGGCATGACCGTGGCGAAGGAGGAGACTAACTATCTCTTTGTCCGGCGCACGAGCATGAAAAATGCGTTAATTTGGAATGAAGAAAAACAGACCGCACAAGAAGTATCGGTGACGACCCTCTTGCCCGTAGCCCCCTCCCTAATATCCATTCAGCAGTGGATTAGGTTACTAGAAAACACCGGGCAGCGAGGCGCTCATTCCCCAACGCTTCTACCTGTCAGTTATCCCATTAGCCGTTTACCTGAGGATCTGAAAACCATCATAGGTCAGCTTCAGGACGAAAACGTGAACCTCAACAAGCTGGTCAAGAATATTGGCAGTACGCCACTTTTTGCCAATTATTTAAAAGAAACCGCCAGTACAGATAATCGCATGCAATTACCGGTAAGCGATGTCAAACAGGCCATCTTGACCTATGGACTCACCCGAGTCGCCGATATGCTGGTACTGCGTACGCTAACTAACCGGCTGCAACAAAAGTACTTTCCTCTTTTATCCTATTGTATTCGTGTGAACACCCTTTGTTCATCCATCGCCGCACAGTTAGCCGTTATATCCCCGGTAATCCAATTAGCGCCACAATCTGCAGCCTTGCTCGGGTCGTTTTACGCATCACCATTATTTACACTACCCGCATTAAAAGTGTTAAAACGATGGCCCAAAAGCCAAGGGCCACTGTACAGCGTGAATTCTTTCGTAAAAAGCAAAAAGCCTTTGCATGAATTAGCCATTGCTTTACTGCGCCAATGGCAACAGCCTGCTCACTACCAGTCTATTGTGGCCCATAGCATTCATCCTATTAGGGCTGTTCCCCGTGCATTACAAAATGAAAGTGCCGTTTTAGGGCTGAGCTTACTTTTAGCGCGCCGTTGGCTTAGCCCACACGCCCCCAACGAAGACACCTGCCAATATCAAATCCAGGCCCAACAACAACTCTTCATTGAAAATCAGCATATTAAACACATTCAACACACTCTCAGTGAGCACATTTGGTCACCGCTTCCCCACTAACCATAGCCAACATTCATGAAATTTATGAATAGGGGGAAGCGCTTACCTGTCACAAAAGGCCATCTTGCGATAAAATAGAAAAATGATCCGGCATCAAGCTGACTGCATATCCCTTATGCTTCATCACAGTCACCTTTACGCTCGGTGAATATACCGCGCGCCGAATCAAATTGCGCACCTGCAACCTAACGAATTTATACAACAAGAATTACCAGAGGATCCCTCAACATGACTCAGCAACGAATTACAGTCATTCGCGGCGACGGCATTGGTCCAGATATTATCAATGCTACGATTAAAATTTTAGATAAAGTAGGATGTAATTTCGCCTATGACTACGCTGATGCTGGTTTAGTAGCACTGGAAAATCACGGTGAATTGCTACCCCAAGAAACCCTCGATTTAATTGCGAAAAACAAAGTCGCCTTAAAAGGCCCCCTTACGACGCCGGTAGGTGAAGGTTTCACCTCAATCAACGTAAGCTTACGTAAGCAATTTAAGCTTTATGCCAATGTACGCCCTGTGCTGTCTTTTAAAGGCACCAAAGCCAGATATGAAGACATTGATATCATCACCGTACGTGAAAATACCCAAGGCATGTATTCCGGTCTTGGTCAGGTGGTGTCAGAAGATGGCCAGGAAGCGGAAGCCATGAGTAAAATCACCCGTCAGGGCGCCGAGCAAATCGTGGTATTTGCTTACGAACTGGCCCGTCGGGAAGGACGTAAGAAAGTTACGGCGGTACACAAAGCCAATATCTTGAAATCTACGTCAGGACTATTTTTAAAAGTAGCCCGTGAAGTGGGTGAGCGTTATCCTGATATTGAATCTGCTGAAATGATCGTGGATAACACCTGTATGCAGTTGGTGATGAATCCACATCAATTTGATGTCATTGTAACCACGAACCTGTTTGGTGATATTTTATCCGACCTCTGTGCGGGCTTAGTAGGCGGTCTGGGTATGGCTCCGGGCGCGAACATCGGTGAAGACTGTGCAGTCTTTGAAGCGGTGCATGGTTCAGCCCCTGACATTGCGGGTAAAAATCTGGCAAACCCCACATCTGTTATTCTAGCGGCAATTCAGATGCTCGAATATCTGAACATGGGCGATAAAGCAGAAAAAATTCGCAGTGCCCTTAAAGATGTTATCGAAAGCGGTGATCGCACCACCCGCGATCTTGGTGGTCAAGCAGGCACCAATGAGTTTACCGATGCGGTATTAGAACGTCTGTAAACTGGCAATATCCCAGTCATCCTTCGAAGGCGAGCTTTTTAGCTCGCCTTTTTATTTCTCTGACCCTACGGGCAGCTGTCCATAAACTGATCTCATCAGATGCGTCAATATCACGTAGTATTTTTCTGTACATTTCGTACGCAGGATCACTAACTTTAAGGATAACACTATGCAAAATAGAACACGCACCCTTACCGGTTTACTGGCTATTTTATGTCTAGGTCAACCACCTTTAGTTACTGCCGACACCATCGAAAAAAACAGCATGGACGTGGCGCAGATAACCCAGGAAGATGCCATGGACTTAAACACCATTACGGTGGAACAGCTTATGACGTTGCCCGGGATAGGGAAAAGTAAAGCAGAAGCCATTATCACCTATCGCGATGAAAAAGGTTACTTCCATGAAGTGGACCAATTAACGGAAGTTCGGGGTATTGGTGATAAAATGCTCGAAAAACTGCGTCCTCGCCTAAAAGTAGTAACCCATTGATAAAAAAAGCCCGCTGGTTGCGGGCTTTTTCTAGTGATAACGATTAACCGTTCAGTGAAGCAATATATTGTTTAAACTCTTCACCTAATGATGGGTGACGCAGTGCGTATTCCACGTTAGCTTTCATATACCCTAATTTACTACCGCAATCATGGCTCTTGCCTTTCATGTAATAGGCATCAACCTGTTCGATTTTCATCAATGAGTCAATGGCATCCGTGAGCTGCACTTCGCCGCCGGCGCCTGGAGGCGTAACGGAAAGTAACTCCCAAATTTTTTCAGACAACACATAACGGCCCACAATGGCTAAATCTGAAGGCGCGTCCTCTAGCTCTGGCTTTTCCACCATGCGGTGGATCTTGGCTGATTCTCCAGGTTGAATTTCCGCTCCTTCCAAATCAACAATACCAAATTTGGTGATATCTTCTTCTGGTACCTGTTCCACCATCACCTGACTAACACGACTGGTATTGAATTTTGCCACCATGTCAGCAAGGTTATCTTTTTTAGGGTTACTTGCCACATCATCAATAATGACATCGGGCAATACCACCGCAAACGGTGCGTCGCCGACCAAGGGCTGAGCACATAAAATGGCATGCCCAAGACCCGCTGCAATACCTTGTCTGACGTGCATAATGGTGACGTCTTTAGGGCAGATAGACTGTACTTCTTCAAGTAACTGACGTTTCACACGCTTTTCTAAGGTGGCTTCCAATTCAAATGAGGTATCGAAATGGTTTTCAATACTATTTTTACTGGCATGGGTAACCAAAATAATTTCTTTTACCCCAGCTGCCACACATTCATTCACCACGTATTGAATAAGTGGTCTGTCTACCAATGGCAACATTTCTTTTGGAATTGCCTTAGTAGCCGGTAGCATTCGTGTACCCAACCCTGCTACGGGAATAACTGCTTTTGTAACTTGGCTCATAATAATTAGTGTCCTTTTACTGATAGTCCGCGACCAATAGCATAATAATGCAATCCGTATTCCGCCATGCGCGAGGGTTCAAATAAATTTCTGCCATCAAAAATTAATGGGAAGGTGAGTTTTTGTTTAATTAACTCAAAATCCGGGGCTCTAAAGGCTTGCCACTCGGTAACGATGGCGAGGAAATCAGCGCCGTTTAACGCCGCCTCTTTTGTGCCCATCAGGCTAAGGGCATCTCTGTCGCCATAGATGCGCTGTGTTTCTTCCATCGCTTCAGGATCATAGGCCTGTACACGAGCGCCCGCTTCCCACAACTTTTCCATCAATACGCGACTGGAGGCTTCACGCATATCGTCGGTGTTCGGTTTAAAAGACAACCCCCAAATGGCTACGGTTTTACCTTTAATATCACCATTAAAATGATTCATGATATAACCGAACAGTTTTTCTTTCTGCGCATAGTTCACCGATTCCACCGACTCAAGTACCCGGGCAGTATACCCCACGGTTTTTGCACTACGAACGAGCGCTTGCACATCTTTGGGGAAACAGGAGCCACCATAACCACATCCAGGATAGATAAACTGATATCCTATTCTTGGATCAGATCCGATGCCCTTTCTTACATTCTCTATATCTGCGCCGAAACGCTCGGCCAAATTTGCCATTTCATTCATAAAGCTGATTTTCGTTGCCAGCATACAGTTTGCTGCATATTTGGTCAGCTCTGCACTACGAATGTCCATGGTGATGATCTTGTCATGATTACGGTTAAACGGAGAATAAAGTTCGCGCAATTTATCTGCGGCTTTTTCACTGTCTGTTCCAAGAATAATGCGATCGGGACGCATGCAATCGCTCACCGCCGCGCCTTCTTTCAAAAACTCAGGGTTAGACACCACATCAAAAGAAACCGTTTTACCCATAGATGAGAGCTTCTCGGACACTTTAGCTCGCACTTTATCAGCGGTTCCCACCGGCACAGTGGATTTATTAATAATGATCTTATGTCCTTGCATAAACTCAGCAATGGTCTCGGCTACGGCAACAACATATTTAAGATCCGCTGATCCATCTTCATCTGGCGGTGTGCCCACCGCAATAAAAATAAGCTCGCCGTGTTCCACCCCTTTTTTCGCATCGGTGGTAAAAGTCAGTCGACCGGCTTCAAAATTGGATGTCACCAAAGGCGTTAAACCTGGCTCGAAAATCGGGATCATCCCTTTTTTCAAATTTTCGACTTTATTTTCATCAACATCTATACAGTGAACATCATGTCCCACTTCAGCCAGAACCGCAGCTTGTACCAGACCCACATATCCAATGCCAAATACAGTAACTTTCACTATCACTTCCTTTTATACTGACCGTTAACACGTCAAATTATATAAATTACTTTAAAATCACGATATTTTAATCTGCCAATAATGACGCCTTTATGACTATCACTCTTGGGGGATTTTTCCCAATCGCCCTTTATAACCGTCTTTTAAGCCTTGAACGAAAAAGGTGCCTCGTTGTTTTCCATTCGGAAAGCGCCAACGGTTCACCAACCATCGAACAGGCAAACCGCATAGATTTCTCACCTTCCAATATCGCGGAACATATCCTCTGCGACTTAATACAAGCACATTACGTACCTGATAATATAAACGTACTGGCGCGCCGACTTTAAAAGACATACCAAAGGCTCTAATACGACCTTCCCCTTGACGATGGTTCATCTTCACATTCAATAACTTAACAACATGAAACCCCTTGGCTCTGGCTCGCCAACACCATTCATGGTCAACACCATCAATAAACAACGCCTCTTCTTTAGGGCCTACCGCAGAAAAGCTATCTACAGATAGTAGCATGCCAGAGGCAATAATTTGTTGCACATCGGCTAAACCGTTACGTACTGAAAGGGCCTTTTGGATTTTCGGTTTAACCTCTTTTTGATGGAATTCACACACAATTTGCGGCCCGACCGCAGCAACACGGCCAAAGGTTTTAACCGCCTGCTCGTAACCGGCACACAGTCCATCAAGCAATGCGGGAGTAACCTGGCTATCCTGATCAAAAACAATGACTTTATTGCAGCCACGGGCCATAAGTTCGCTGATGCCACGGTTTTGTGCTGTGGCAATTCCTTCGTTAGCAGGAAGGTGCAAATACGCCGTATTCATAGGGAAAGGAATGGCTAGTTTGTGGGGAGAATTATCAACGAGGGTAAGAGGTTGCCCACGCTTATGGAATAAATCAATGAGTTCTTTAATACGCTCTTTTTCAGGATGAAAAAGCACCACAACAGCACCAGTAGTCACGACTTGTTGCTCTTCTCTAACAATACACGGTCGAGTTTATAGGCCAATTTAACTAATTTGGCGGGAAGCATACGTATGGCCAACACACTCAGGGCATAAAATAAATTCCATAGTGAGAACTTCCCCAAGGTACGCATCGCCGAAATCCGTGCTCTAAACTCGTTAACTGATTTACTGAATCCCCGACGTTTATAAAAATCATTTACCCGTCTAAAAGCCAACAACCTGTCTTTCAAGTTACGAAAAATAATGCCTTCTTTGGCTAGGCAGATCCAGAAAAAATAGTCCTGAGTGTTCATCAGTTCGCTGTTATAACGAAAACCTCTACGAAAAATATCATAACGAAATGCCACCGTAGGGTGATTCATCGCACAGCGCCGCGGCAAGACATTCACAATCTGTCGGTGTGAAACAGGCATCGTCCGTGCGCCAACCTTTGCACCACATTCGTTGATTTCTGTCAGTGCTGTGCCTAACACACCCACTTGTTTATGATGTTGCAAATAGTTTACCTGTCGAGCCAATCGCTCCGGCATGGAAATATCGTCGGCATCCATTCGAAAGAAAAAATCAAAATTCTGCGCCAAGCCCCATTCAATCGCATAATTCATGCTCGCCGCCAAACCTATATTCTTGCTGTTTTGAGCAATGAAAATGCGGCTATCTTGTTGGGCTTCATCAAAGACACATTGACGTATATCGTCGTCGACCTCGCCGTCCACAACAATGAGAAAAACAAATGATTTATAAGTTTGTGAAGTGATGCTATCGATAGCTTGGCGTAACCAATGCGCATTGTCATTGTGATATACCGCCATAGCGACCAGAGAGCGAGCGTTTTCTAACACTCGCCCCTGATGAATAATAGAAGAAATTGCTTTAGACAATGCGACCGCCGGAAACGCTAATTATTCTGATTTTAGGGCTGCAAACATAGCAAAAAAATTGCCCGCAGTCTGCACGATTAATGGACGTTTAAACAGAACCCTAACTCAAAACACGTTTCGCTTTTCTGATTAATTTCCAGACATTCTGAATAACAAAGCTGTATACGAATAACAGCACGATAAAAGACCAGAACATTATATATTCAGGTACCTGATAAACTTCACCAAGAATACCAACGCCACAATAACACATGCCGAGTAAGAGAATGGCTATCAGCGCCTGTCGGCTAGATAACCCTGCACGCATAAAAATATTGTGCAGATGCTTTCTGTCGGGACGTAACACCGATTGTCCTTTCCGCGCTCGGCGATACATAATTGCAGCCATATCCATCAATGGAAGGCCAATTAACCAAACTGCGGTAATAGGCCTAAACGCGGCGGACTCCCCTTGAGTGTGATCCACAAGCAACCACACAATGGTTAAGCCCACAAACATACTACCGGCGTCACCCATGAAGATTTTATTCCCTTTAAAACCTTTCCAGCTTAAGTTAAAGGCTAAAAAAGGAACGATTGCGGCAACAATAATTAACGGCTCCATGATGGCGGCGCCATTTCCGGTAGCCACCAATATCCCCACCACCGTCAGTAATACGATGAGGCTCATGCCGCCAGCTAGCCCATCAATGCCATCAATCATATTGAACGCATTGATAACGCCGACAACACAGACAATCGTAAAAAAGTAACCCGCCAAGCCCAAATAGGTATCACCAAAACCAAAGATATCGCCTAACGAGGTGATGTAGTTCTGTGCGCTCCACGCCATAATGGCGGCCACGCCAAACTGGCACATTAAGCGCCCTTTCGCGCTTAATTGAAAGCGGTCATCGAGCATGCCAAGTAAGACAATAAAAGCTGAAGCGGTAAAGAAAAGGGGGTTGTTTTTCATCCACACATCGGTGACCACACTGGCCACTAATACCGCCATAAAGATGGCTACGCCGCCAGTTAACGGTACCATACCGGCGTGACGTTTTCGATAAGAAGGCTGATCCACCAATCCAAACTGATGCGCTAAAGGCGTCATAACAATTAGTAGGATTAGGGCAACAAAAAATGCCGTAAACAACGGAACTATTTGCAGATAATCAAACATAAAGACTAATGTCCCCTACCCTTTGGACTCGCTGGCCGTTTGAGGTGATTTTATTTCGAGCGGTGATAACAGCGGTAATCCATTCTATTACTGCTTCCTTGTTGCCTTTACTGGTCTTTTTATGAAATTCGTCGGCAAAGGCGATGTTGCATATGATAATCGAGTCAAACAAAAATAACTACCTTCTAATTTAATTTCCGCCTAACCACCGCGTGTTGTTCTATCTTTACACCTGCGATAGTTGCCTTAGACAACACTCATAATGCTATTATTTCTTACCTCTTTGGGGCATTGCAAATCGTATTTTGAATTAGAAAAAAAGATAAACCAAGAAAATTTAAGCAAATTTTGAGCCATGAAAGTCAATTTTTCGTAACGATAGATGCCAAGTCCCTGTGAAACCGATGCACAGTGACGCTGCAATTAGTAAATTATATGGTATGCTAAGCGCCCAGTTTAGTTAAGGAATCGTCTAGATATGTTTGTTATCAGGGGTTTAAGCACGGTACTGTGCGGGAGCATTTTTATGCTAAGTGGTTGTTCTTCCGCTCCCGATCCAGTCTATGCCAATATTCCACTCGTCTCGGGCAACAAGTTGCGCCTGATTGACACGCAAACCCTTCCGGTGCCCCAAGGTACCCTTTCTACGGGCAGTGTGGTGCAAATTGCAGACACTCAGTACCAGGTTGTGTCCAGTTACCAGTCTGCTACCGGGTTGGCTTGTAAGCAATTGCTATCGTTACAGGATAAAAGTACTTACCGAGCAGTGTGTTTGCGTAATGGCGAATGGCAATTACTGGCTCCCCTATTAAGTCACGTTGACTACTAAATTGATGGCTAATTTTATGTTTGCATTTCGTACACTTGTTTCATCGGCATTAATTCTTATTGTGTGCCTGACTGCCAGCGCTGCCTCAATGGCACAATCCTTATCTGATTTACAACAACTCAGTGAGCAGGCACAACAGCAAAGCTCAGGAACTTCGTCGTCCTCCTCGTCGTCAACCACCCAAGTTTCACCGATGGATATCCAGACATCGCGGACACTACCCGGGGCGCGAAACAGCAGTATTTCAGCCAATGGCGAATATACAACAACACCGCGTAGCGGGCTTACCTTACCCGGCGAACCGACCATTGCCGATGTGTTCCCTAAAGAAGAACCCTTACTCAATCCTCCTTTTGCCGCCAATCTCTTTATTGGTGGGTTTGAGTCTGAACGCACCACAGGGTTAAATGAAAATTACCAGATCGCACCGGGGGATAAAATCTCCATCTCCATGTGGGGAGCGGTAAATTATGCCGACGTGGTTACCGTCGATAATCAAGGCAATATCTTTATTCCGAATATTGGCCCGATTCGTGTGGCCGATACGCCTGCCGGCTCAGTCAATTCACTGGTTACTAGCAGTATCAAAAGCGTGTACACCAATGACGTAAATATTTATGTCAACCTATTAACATCAACGCCGGTGGCGGTTTATATTACCGGTCCGGTGATCCGGCCAGGTCAATACGCCGGACTCGCCTCAGACAGTGTGCTTTATTATCTTAAACGTGCTGGAGGCATTGATTTTAACCGAGGCAGTTTTCGCACCATCGAGATTCGACGCAAAGGTGAAATCGTAGCAACGGCGGATCTGTATGACTTTATTCGCGATGGCACACTACCCGATTTGGCATTTAAAGATGGTGATACCATTGTGGTGCGTCCTGTGGGTCATCGTATTACAGTGGTGGATGGCGCAAGTAACAGCTACACCTTTGAGTTTAAGTCCGATGAACTAAAAGGTGAAACCCTATTAGAATACGCACGGCCAAAAGATTTTATCAGCCATGTTACCGTTGCAGGTCTTAGAGGCCAGCAGCAATTTGCTCGCTACTTAACATTAGACGAGTTTTCTGCTATCGGACTTAATGCCGGCGATCAGGTCAGTTTTATTAACGACCATCCGCCCACCGTTTATCAAATAAATATAGCGGGCTCCCATACCGGTCCTTCACAAATCATGGTTGATAAGGGGACCCGACTTAATGATGTACTCAATTATGTACAAGTGGATCCTCAGCTTTCCGATATAAAGAATGTATATTTACGCCGTGAAAGTATTGCCCTTGCGCAAAAAGAACTGTTGGATCAGTCGTTACAACGCTTAGAACGTAGCACCTTTACTGCCCCCATCAGTTCCACCGGGGAAGGGTCTATTCGCGTTCAGGAGGCACAGCTAGTTGCCGACTTTATCGAGCGCGCCAAACAAATAGAGCCTGAAGGCAAGGTGATCGTGGCGGAAAACGGTAATATTGCCAACATTTTGTTGGAGCCTAACGATACCATCGTCATTCCTGAAATTACCGATTTGGTTCAAGTGGGCGGCGAAGTCATGATACCCCAAGCCGTGGTCTATAACGAAGAAGCGACAACCGCAGACTATATCGCCTGGGCCGGTGGATTTACCGAACGCGGGGACGATGAGCGTATTCTCATAATCCGTAAAAACGGGATTGTGGAATTCGACAGCATAGATCGTGATTCATGGTCGGATCCTGAAGGTAAACTGACCATACATGCGGGAGATAAGGTGGTGGTATTACCGTCAATCGATGTTAAATCCTTGCAAGCGGTAAAAGATATCACCCAGATTATTTATCAGATTGCTGTTGCAGCAAACGCTATCAACTAATGGAAATATCAATCAAGCAACAGCTGCAGTCATGGCGCAATGTAATATTTGCGCTGTTTCTGCGTGAACTACAAGGCAAATTTAACGATAAGTTAGGATTGGGTTGGGCCTTTATCGAACCTTTTGTTTTTGTATTTGTTATTTCCTTTGCTCGCAGCTTTATCAGTGGCAGAGATGTTCATTCCATCCCTTTATTTGTGTTTATGATGATTGGCTTAATGGGCGTACAGTCTTTTATGACCTGCATATCAGCGGTCCCCAATTCCTTTAAACAAAGTAAACCCTTGTATGCCTTTCGGCAGGTGCAACCTATTGCGGCCTTGCTTACCGCTGCATTTGTTGAATTTTCAATTAAAGTCGGGGTTATCGGACTGCTAGCCCTTGCCATCTATTTATTGGACATGGACTTTGAGCTAAATGATCCCTTGTTACTCATTATGCTGTTTATAGGCTTATGGGTATTTGCAGTTTCAATGAGTTTGATTTTTGCTGTTCTCATTGCGTTTATTCCTGAAATGAACAAAGTGAAGAATATGTTTAATCGGCCTTTATTCTTTATTTCCTGTGTATTTTTCAGCTTACAGGACTTCCCACAGGAATACTGGCATTGGTTTACCTGGAATCCACTGGTGCATTTTTTGGAACTGGCACGCTACGCTTGTTACGAGTCCTACGGTGACGCTGGTGTGTCTTATCAGTACATAACCGAGGTCACCATTGTTACGATGTTTATCGGTTTAGCCTTGTACCACATTACTTGGAAGAAGATCCTGGCGCGATGATAAGAATTGAGAACCTAACCAAGAGTTACCCGAGTAAACTGGGGCCTCAGTACATTTTTAAAGATCTAAACTTTGATTTTCCCACCGAGAATAGCGTGGCCATTTTAGGTAAGAATGGCGCTGGTAAATCCACCTTATTTAGAATGCTGGCTAAAAGTGAATACCCGGATAAGGGCCGCATATTAACCAATAAATCCATGTCCTGGCCGGTAGCGCTGGCCACAGGTATTCACCCGAAAATGACCGGACGGGAGAATGCTCGATTTATTGCACGTATTAATCAGGTGGAATCTTTACGGGACTATGAAGTGAAAGTGCAACGGTTTGCCGAGCTGGGCGGGCGCTTCGATTTACCCGTGCAAACCTATTCTTCAGGGATGCGAGCCAAGCTGGTTTTCGCCTGCTGTATCAATATTGATTTTGACATTTATTTAATCGATGAAGCCACCTCAGTAGGCGATCCCACGTTTAGAAGAAAAGCCCGGGCTGAACTGAAAAAGAAAAATGAGACAGCCGGTATGATCATGGTCAGCCATGAGTTAGATCAAATTCGTGAATTCTGTAC
>NZ_JBAHZB010000042.1:0-31120 GCF_036697315.1 Alteromonas sp. 14N.309.X.WAT.G.H12 | reverse complement strand
CTGTGGTTGAGGCAACCGTGTTTATGACGGTGGCTTGCGCACGGAGTCGTCTTTTTTCAATCGCGCATCAATAAATTTTTCAAAATCTGCACCACGGGTAGAGCATTTCATGTTTCCGCCGGTGAACTGAGAAAGAAAACTTAGTGATTTACTGGCCATATTACTGCAATCCACCATCTTAGGTGGCGGCCCATTGAGGTATTCTTCCTCGGTTTTATTTTTGCGGGGATCCACAATATGGGGAGACTTATGCTCCTGGCGATACTCCCGCGCCACGTCTTCAGCTTGTTCTTGCAATTTTTCGGCTTGATGGCGATTAAAATATGCATCCAATGCCTTTCGTGAAGAAAGAGAGGTGGCCGGCGCTGTTCCTTTATCACTGGCAACCGGCGGCGAAGGCGCAACTGCTTGAACCTCAGGTTCAACGGGCTTTTTAGGCGCAGCATCTTCAGCCACCGGCTTTTCGGGAGCGGGCGTTTCAGGTGCCGGTTTTGATGGTGCAGGGGTTGAAGGCGGCGTAGTTACCTTCTCATTTGTATCCGGCTGCACTTCCGGAATCACTTTCTCTTCTTTAGGCGTGATAACTTCCGGTTCTACCTTTTCTGCAACCGGTTGCACATCTTGTTGCTGTTCAACGGGGGCCGGTTTGGGTTTTGGCGAGGTATATAATCTGGCCTTTATGGGCTCAATGTCTGGCGGTGGCGGAAGTTCGGATTCGCCATGCCCCACCAGAATAAGGAAAACCAAGCCAACATGAAGTAAAACAGAAATAGCAAACACCCATCGGCTCTTCGTTTTTTGAGCCATTGGCGGCGGTGTTCTATGAGGTGAGAAAAAAGCGTCATTATAAATTTCCATACCCATCAAAGACCGTGATTCCTCCAAAGAGTTCCATTTGCGAATTTCACATTAAAAAAACATCAGGCACTGTTATGGTGCAGTCGCAACCAGTTGCCTTAAATTGGTGCGCATTTTTGTTACATTTTATTTTCTTTTGTCGCTAACATATTGAAATACATGTTTTTTAATTTATGGCACAGGACTTGTGTTGTGCTCTATACCCCGCTACGAGCGAAGACAAAAAAATCATTATTTGGGAGTAACACATGAAATTAGTCACAGCTATCATCAAGCCATTTAAGCTGGATGATGTTCGTGAAGCCATTTCAGAAATCGGTATCGATGGTTTAACCGTTACCGAAGTGAAAGGGTTTGGACGACAAAAAGGCCATACAGAATTATACCGTGGAGCTGAGTATCAGGTCGATTTCCTACCAAAAGTAAAACTTGAGATTGCCGTTCAGGATGATCAGGTTGAGCGTTTGGTTGAAGCCATCGTAGGTGCTGCGAAAACAGGCAAAATCGGAGACGGTAAAGTATTTGTTTACAGTCTTGAGCATGCTGTTCGTATACGTACAGGCGAAGCTGACGCAGACGCGCTGTAAAAAACAAAAGAAGAATTGCGGAGAAAAAAATGGAAATCACATTTGAACTTGGGTATGCATTAGATACCTTTTATTTCCTGATTTGCGGAGCGCTCGTCATGTGGATGGCAGCAGGTTTCGCAATGTTAGAAGCGGGCCTTGTCCGTGCTAAGAACACAACAGAAATTCTGACTAAGAACGTCACTTTGTTTGCTATCGCTTGTACCATGTACATGATTTGTGGCTATGACATCATGTATGGCGGCGGTATTTTCCTTGACGGTATCGTTGGTGACGGTGCCACAGGCGTGATTGAAGATGCGGCCACTTATGCGCCTTCAGCCGATTTTTACTTCCAGGTTGTATTCGTTGCAACAGCCATGTCAATCGTATCTGGTGCGGTTGCTGAACGTATGAAACTGTGGGCATTTCTTGCCTTTGCTGTGGTGATGACAGGCTTTATTTATCCTATGGAAGGTGCATGGACTTGGAACGGCGACGCTGTTTTCGGTATGTACGTACTTGGTGATATGGGCTTCTCTGACTTTGCCGGTTCCGGTATTGTTCACATGGCTGGTGCTGCAGCGGCTTTAGCTGGTGTGCTGGTACTTGGTCCTCGTAAAGGCAAATATACTGCTGACGGTAAAGTCAACGCCATTCCAGGTGCTAACTTGCCATTAGCAACATTAGGTACATTCATCTTATGGATGGGCTGGTTTGGCTTTAACGGTGGTTCAGTTTTAGCGACCTCTTCAGTAGAAAACGCTAACGCGGTAGCTGTAGTATTTATGAATACCAACGCAGCCGCTGCCGGTGGTGCTATTGCCGCGTTAATTCTGGCTCGCATCATGTTTGGTAAAGCGGACCTGACCATGGTACTTAACGGTGCCCTCGCAGGTTTGGTGGCCATTACTGCTGAACCTTCAACACCTACGCCTTTACTGGCGACCTTGTTTGGTGCTCTAGGTGGTTTGCTAGTGGTACTGTCTATTATCTTCCTTGATAAGCTGAAAATTGATGATCCTGTGGGCGCGATTTCTGTTCACGGTGTGGTAGGTCTATTAGGTCTTATTCTGGTACCTTTCACAAATGAAGGTTCTACCATCACAGGTCAGTTGTTAGGTGCAGCCACTATCTTTATCTGGGTATTCGTTACCAGTCTGATCACTTGGGTTATCATTAAAGCCATTATGGGTGTCCGAGTTTCAGAAGAAGAAGAATTTGAAGGTGTTGACGTTAGCGAGTGTGGTTTGGAAGCATATCCAGACTTCACTTCAGGTCGATAGACTTCAAAAACGAAGCTACGATCGGGCAATCATAACAATAGCAATAATGCCCGACTCACCTCGACTCAAACCCCGCATTTGCGGGGTTTTTTCATGTCTCTTGCATCGTTCATTGCTATTTATGCAGACTGCTGTAACCGATGAGGGGCAGTCACTAAATGAGGTTTGAGATCATCCTCGTCCGGGATGGTTTTGACTTTTATCCCTGTTTGGCGGTAATCGGCATTGATAAACCCCGCGTCTACCAAACCCTGTAATGCATCACAGCGTGGGTATACGCCCCATTTTTGTCGATAAGTTTGTGCATTACTGACAATATCGCAAAGATGATTTACCGGTGGGTAATAATGAGGATGAAATTGGGTAAAAACCGTTCCCGCTATACGCACCAACGCCATACCTTGTTTGCTGCATGTGGTGGCAAAGTCGATATCTCCAATACCATATCCGGTGTAATGCTGGTCGAATCCACCTAGGGCCTGATAGTCATTGCGGGTGATGGCAAAGAATCGGGTATTAAAGTGATCGAAATGTAATGAACGGCCAGACAAGCCATGTTGCTGAGACAATTGAGCCAACATTTTCATATTTACGTCATCTAGTACATATTCAAATTCAGTGACGCCTGCGGTAACTATTTTCCCGTCTTTCACTGATTCGGTGACTTTACCCAATAAATCTGGAGGACAAATACAGTCAACATCCAAATACAGGGTGATGGGCGTCGTGCAGGCTCTAAAGCCTTTATTGCGGGCCTTGGCAATAGGCAGCTCGTCACAAGTAGTAAACCGGTGACGAATAGCGAACTTATCACTACTTATCAAAGATTCACTGCAAGGGGGGGCCATCCAAACAATGATCAGCTCTTCGGGCAGGTGCTCCGAGTGCTCTAAACTACTTATAAGGTTGGACAACTGACGAATACGCCCTTTAACGATAGTAACAATACTAAATGGAGTGTTCATAATGCTGTCTCTTTCAGTTGAGTCCTAGCGGACAAAAACAAACATGCTGAGCATAAAATCTTGGGATATACGCAGCGCTCGATATTACCTATCCCAGACTCTAAGTGTAGACAACTGGGACACAAAGGTATGAGATCCCTGCTCACTCAGGTTTATCCAGCCATAATCAATTTCATCTGCTAGACCGGCTGATTTTACTAATGCCAACGCGTCGGCAGTAAAGCCAATAAACTTTTGGTGTGCATGGGCATCGAGAAGGAAGTCTTTTGCTTCGGGTTTGGTACTTAACATTTGTGCGCCTTCCTCAGAGGTAAGAAGCAATACAGCGTCATACAAGACCGATGGACCCCCATCGATTTTTTGCTGCGCCTTCACGTAAGTTCCGTCATCGGAGATGGCGCCGCCGATAGTGGGGGCAATGACTTCGTACATGGCACCTTCTGCTTTAAGGGCATCGATAACCTGATTAGATAGCTTGCCGCTAAAGCCATCCGTAAGGAGGATCCCTAACTTTCTTCCTCGAAAGCTGGAAGGGCCATTTTTTAAAATACTCAATGCATCTGAAACCGGTAAATCATCCCGGGTCGCCATTGCTGCTTCTGCCGCGGCTGGCATATCCTTAAAGCCAAGTCCTTCTGCAACCTTGTTAGCAAAATTGCTGTCTACATTGAGTAGATGACTTACTACTCGTTCACGTACCGCTAAATGCTCGACTTTGGATAGTTCGAATACGAAGGCATCTTGCATATGTTGTTGTTCAACCTGGGTTTGGCTGAGTAAGAATTGTCTCGCTTGGCTGTAGTGATCGCTAAAGGTTTCAGAACGATGCCTGCCCTTTTCTCCGTTTACTTCATCTGCATGGGAAGCAAAGCCTTTTGACGGGCACTCTCGGGGATTATCTTTATTTCCTGCCCATGAGTTCGGTTCATAATTAGCTCTGCCTTTAGGGTTATGCATTGCCATGTGGCCGTCTTGCTGAAAGTGGTGCATGGGGCATTTGGGGGCGTTGACCGGAATGTGGGTGAAGTTGGTTGAGCCTAACCGCTTAAGTTGGGTATCAAGATATGAAAAGTTACGGCCCTGCAGCAGTGGATCGTTAGTAAAGTCGATACCTGGAACAATATTTTGTGTACAAAAAGCCACTTGTTCTGTTTCGGCGAAAAAGTTATCTACCACCCGGTCGAGAACCATTTTACCGATAACTTTTACGGGCACTTGTTCTTCTGGAATTAACTTAGTGGCGTCAAGTACGTCAAAATCAAAGTTGTCGGCGAAGGTTTGATCAAATATCTGTACCCCCAACTCCCACTCTGGATAATCTCCATTTTGTATGGCCGCCCACATATCTCGACGATGAAAATCAGGATCTGCACCGTTAATTTTTAGTGCCTCATTCCATACCACCGACTGCATACCGCCTTTCGGTTTCCAATGAAATTTTACATACTTCATTTCTTGTTGTGCATTGATAAATTTAAAAGTGTGAACGCCAAAACCTTCCATAAAGCGCAAGGAACGGGGGATGGCGCGATCTGACATGATCCACATCAGCATGTGTGTGGATTCCGGTGACAAACTGACAAAATCCCAAAAATTGTCGTGGGCAGTTTGGGCTTGAGGAAACCCTCGGTCGGGTTCTTGTTTGGCGGCGTGTATTAAATCGGGAAACTTAATCGCATCTTGAATAAAGAACACGGGCATGTTGTTGCCTACTAGGTCCCAGTTTCCCTGCTGAGTGTAAAACTTTACTGCAAAACCGCGCACATCACGGGCGAGATCCGGTGAGCCTTGATTCCCTGCCACGGTAGAAAATCGCGCAAACACCGGGGTTTTCTCTCCTTTACGTTGAAAGAGATCTGCACGGGTGAGTTCCGAAATAGGATCGTAGGTTTCAAAGTAACCGTGGGCGCCATATCCCCTAGCATGAACGACCCGCTCAGGGATCCGCTCGTGGTCGAAATGGAAGATTTTTTCGCGCATCACATGATCTTCTAATGCGGCAGGGCCGCGGACACCGGCTTTCAGTGAATTTTGGTCGTCACTGACTGGACAACCTTGGGCCGTGGTCAGAGTAGGGTGGTCTTTATCTGTGGTTTGATGGAGCTCGCCGCCAGCACCTTGCTTTTGGTCATATTTAAAAGATTCAGCCATAATTGTACCTTTTTATCGTGATGATAGAATCGCGCGGTAGCGATAAACCCACTTACTGCGGGAGTGCTTGGAAGGAAGCAAGGAGGGTTCCGTATTTAAAATTTAGCGATATCAATAAGTTGAGCTATTATTGGGGGAGGCAGGTAAACAAAATTTACAAGGGCCTTGTAACTATTACAATGGCGTTGTTTTCTCCTTTGTCCTCTGGCCTTGGTGTATACTCTGAGGCTAAGGCTTCATCTTGTTGAAACGTTGGACAAATTGCCTGTTTTTAAGCCACACTGTTAACACATACCCGAATAACAATAACCCACGGATGATGGGAAGGATTTATGACTCAACCTCAAAAAGGGGTGTGCGCCGAGCCCAATTTACATGCCCAGTATCTGATGCTGAATGTTGTCGATGATGACGTCGAAACCATTAGAGGCAAGTTGGCTCGTGTGCTGGATATTTTTGATGCCTATGATAATGAGCATTACGAAGCCATGTTAACGGGCATGGTGGCCGTGGGCTCAACCTTTTGGTCTGAGTTGTATCCCGGACTGCTGCCCAGTGAGCTCGCCCCTTTTCCTGATATGCAGTGTGAAGATAGAACGGCACCGGCAACGCCCTGGGATCTATTTATTCAAATTCGGGCCGATCGGTTGGATATTTGCCATGCCGTGGCCATTGAAGTGATGGATTTATTGCGTATTCATGTAGAACTGGTAGAACAGGTGCGGGGGTTTAGGTACTTAGATGGGCGGGATCTTAACGGCTTTATCTATGGCGCTGATAATCCCCGGGGAATGTTACGTCGCAAAGTGGCCATTATTGAAGATGATGAAAGTGATTTTATTGGTGGTAGCTATGTGCATGTGCAACGGTTCCGTCACGATCTACGTCGCTGGGAAAGCCTTTCTGCCCGGCAACAGGAACAAGTGATGGGCACCACCCGTGAACATAATCTCGCTAGCCCAGAGCAAAATGCCATGTCCCATTGTGTGCGAGCCAGTACCCTCAACCCTACCGATAACCAGCCTGGACTTATTAAACAAGGGATGCCTTATGGTGACTTGACCACCCAAGGGCTGTTTTTTGTTAGCTGTGCTGCCAGTGCCCGCCCTTTTAAACTCATGCTGCACAGTCAGGTATTTGGCACCGGAGACGGTGATTACGACCGCTGGTTAGATTACACCTGTGCGGAATCTGGCGCGGCATTTTTCGCCCCATCATTAACCTTTATACGCAAGCAGGCTGGCCGCTAAACAGGGTTAATCGCCACCGGCTATTTTTGTAGCTCGTAAGCGCCATCCCAATTTTCGTCGAACATCTTGCTCTGATATTGTAGACAAATATCGATATGGTGTTGTGCCAGACGATCATCAGGATGAAGGGATTTGGCTTTGAGAAAATGGGCCAGTGCATCTTCCCATTGCCGACGGATACGGCATGCTAATCCTGCGGCAATGTGCTCCTGAATGGAAATACGTTTTTCCTGCTCTTGCTGTTCTAGGTGATCTAAGACCTCATAAATTTCCAAGGGCGCGCGACGACCTTTCACTCTCACCCAATCCAGCAAACGGGTTTTTATGGGGTAGTCGTCCCCTAAGGTTTCCAGCGTTTGGGCACTGACGATAATATCGGCATTGTACGTGGGCGTTAAGGATTCTAAGCGATAGGCAATATTCACACTATCACCAATCACCGTGGTGTCCATTCTGTCATCGCAGCCGACCGTGCCCATGATCACCGGCCCATAATGGATCCCTATGCCCATATTGATGGGCACATACTCGCAATTGTCCCGATGCGAATTATACATAATCAATGCTTTACGCAGATCAAGGGCAGCCTGAATGGCATCTTGTACTTTATCTTTGGGGTTACCGCCAGGATGATCAAATAAGGCCATAATGGCATCGCCGATGAATTTGTCGATAAAGCCATGATTTTGATGAATGGGATCATTCATTCTAAGGAAGTATGAGTTTAAAAACCCCATTAGTTCCTGCGGGCTGAGCCGCTCGGATAGACTGGTAAAACCGCGAATATCAGAGAACAAAATAGCCACTTCATCTTCATCGGCGTGACCAAGTTCCAAGGTGCCAATGCCCCCACTTTTGGCAAAATGCTCAACAAACTGCCGGGGGACGAACTTCTGAAAAGTCTTGCTTAACTGCATGGCCTCATCGGCCTTATCCAGATAGCTGGCTTCGCGTTCGTGTTCTGAGTTGACAATCGGGGCTTGCCGCGGCTGCAAGGAAGACTGCTCGTCACTGTATGTACGACCCTTACGTTTCCACTGCACCAAAATAACGGTGGCAACAATGCTATATACAAAAAGGATAAGGCAAATAACCCAGATCATCATCACCGTCACTACACCCTAGCAATACACATTACAATTGACCAAACACGCGATCAGCGGCTTGGAGTGTCTTTTCTATCACATCAGGGGTGTGAAGTTTGGAGACAAAACCGGTTTCGTAAGAGGCTGGGGCAAGATAAACGCCCTGCTCTAGCATGCCATGATAGAAGGTTTTAAACTGCTCCTGATTGCAGTTAATGGCTTGGGTATAATTGGTCACCCGCTCAATATCGGTGAAAAAGAGACCAAACATACTACCGGCCACGTTGGTGGACAGGGCAATGCCATGACGTTTGGCGATATCTTCAAAACCGGCGGCCAATGCAGCGGTTTGGGTGAAGATTTCCGCGTACATGGCGTCGTCATCAAGTTGGGATAATGCGGCTAAACCGGCGGCCATGGCGACGGGGTTGCCAGACAATGTGCCTGCTTGATATACCGGGCCGGTAGGCGCAATATGTTCTAGAATTTCCCGCTTTCCGCCAAACGCGCCCACAGGCATACCGCCACCGATAACTTTGCCTAAGCAGGTAAGGTCGGGCTGGATGTTGTATCTTGCCTGCGCGCCGCCTTTGGCTACACGAAAACCTGTCATCACTTCGTCAAAGATCAATAGCGCACCGTACGTATCACAAATGCTTCTGAGCCCTTCAAGAAAGCCCGGTACGGGAGGGATACAGTTCATGTTACCGGCGACGGGCTCAACAATAATACACGCAATATCGTCGCCATGGGCCCGGAAGGTTTCTTCCACACTGTCTAGGTTGTTATATTCAACGGTAAGGGTGTGCTGGGCGACATCGGCCGGCACGCCAGGGGAACTGGGTACACCTAAGGTGAGTGCGCCAGAGCCGGCTTTTACAAGCAAGGAGTCAGCATGGCCATGGTAACAACCTTCAAATTTCACCAGCTTGTTTCTGCCGGTATAGCCTCTTGCCAGTCGAATGGCGGACATGGTGGCTTCGGTGCCTGAATTGACCATACGTACCATTTCCATTGAGGGGACCAAGCGGGTAACCGTTTCCGCCATGATGATTTCAGCCTCAGTGGGTGCGCCAAAACTCAGGCCATTTTGCGCCGCTTCGATGACGGCATTGCGGATCTGGGCATTATTGTGACCGAGTATCATCGGCCCCCAGGATTGCACATAATCAATGTATTTATTGTCGTCGGCATCCCAGATATAAGGCCCATCGGCTTTTTTCATAAAGCGAGGTGTGCCACCAACGGCTTTGAATGCACGTACAGGGGAATTTACGCCACCGGGAATGGATTTTTGTGCTCGTGAAAACAACTGCTCAGATTTAGACGTCATAATTATTAACTCTTGTTGGTGTACCAGACCACATCGTGTTCGTATTTGCTTACCAGATGCTCAACGCCCAAGGTGAGTGCAAATAGGGCCATTCTTACCAGAACGCCATTGTCGGTCTGGCGAAAGATTGCCAGATTTGGGTTGGAATTGAGATCATTATCCAGTTCATTGGCTTCCATTCGTGAGTCACGGGGAAGGGGATGCATGATCACTGTTTTAGATTGGAAATGTCGCGTATAGATAGTTTGATTCAAGCGAAAACGACCGCGATATTTATTGGCTTCATCCTGGGACGGGAAGCGTTCTTCCTGAATACGTGTTTGGTAACAAATATCCGCATCTACCATGCCGTCGATATGATCCGTAATGGTTAAACGGTGGCCGGCATTTTCAATGGCACCGATCACGTTTTCCGGCATGGCAAGTTCCACCGGTGAAATCAGTGTAAAATGAATATTTTTATACAGGCATAGTAATTTAGACAGTGAATGCACGGTGCGACCATAGCGTAAATCGCCAATCATGGCGATATGCAAGCCATCGATGCCTTTGCCGTTGTATTCTAGTTCCCGTTGAATGGTGTAGAGGTCAAGCAGCGCCTGAGTGGGGTGTTCGTTGGCGCCATCGCCGCCGTTGATAACCGGTACCCGACTGCCTTCGGCAAATTCACTTACCGAGCCGGCCTGGGGGTGACGCATGGCGATAATATCCGAATAACCACTTAGCACCCGGGCAGTGTCGTATAAGGATTCACCTTTAGCTAATGCGGAATTACTCATGCCGGTGGTTTCTCTGACTTCACCACCTAATAAGTTAAAGGCGGTACCAAAGCTGACCCGTGTTCGGGTACTGGGCTCGAAAAACAGATTACCTAAAATGGCTCCGTCTAGAACAGAGGTTCTTTTTTGGCGACGGGCATATGGCTCCATGGAATGCGCCACGGTAAAGATTTTTTCGATAGCGTCGCGTTCAAATTGATTGACCGAAAGAATATGATGACCAGTGAAGTATGACATAGCGCTCTTAAGAAAAGTATTAACCGGCGTAGTTTAGCAAAATACCGCCATTGTGTAGAGTGAAGTTAGCGAATAAACAATTGTGTATGTTGTTCGTGCTTGTGTTGTACACTATTGCTCGGTTAAGAGATATGTGCTTACAGTAAAGAGAATGACATGGGGAACCGTTATAAGCGCGGTCACGCGTCACAAAAGAAGTCCTGGTGGCACACCGATTGCCCCAGATGTCGACGAATGCGTTATACCCTTATTTGGGCGCTACTGATGTTTTTGGTGTATTTTTATGTCTGGAACTGACAACGATCCTATTTTTGTTCGCGCCACCTCAAAAGGCAATGGAATTACAGCACTGGTGATTGGTGTGGTAGGGTTAATTGTCTCTGTGTTGTGGCTAGCCCTGTTACCTCAGTGGTTATTTTTAGCCGGTATTTTTCTAACCAGCGCCTCGATTGTGACGCTGTTGATCGGTTACTTTAAACTACGTGAACCGCCGTTTAGCATTGAAATTTCATTGGACGAAATTTGCTATCATCATCGTCGCGGAAACTGGTTCTTACATTGGGACAATATTCAGCGTATTGACTGCCCTAAAATACATGATGGCTTGATGCACAAAGAGTTGGATGCGGTAGGGATCTGCATTAAAGATTACGGTGACTTTTTGGCCCGCATTTCACCACGGTTGGCCACCCATTTATTGATGGAACAACGCCCTCTGCTGGTACATCAAGCCAATAGAGACTGCCCATCGGGCGGGTGTTTTGATCAGGCTCAGTTTGACGATAAACACTATGCGGTTGAAAATGGCGAAACCTATACCGGGGTGAAGGCCATGTTAGCCAACAGAATGACCCAACTGCGTCAGCTACTGGGTTACGATATTTATATTTCCGGCACGGATATCGATCGTGAACCCAGCGCTTTTGTTGCCTTGCTACGGCAATGTCAATCGGCGCGACAAGCCCGTAAGGTGATGTCTGTTAAGTCGATGCCTTAAAATCCATATCATCCAGAAAGCGCTGGGACTCGGCTAACACCACCTTGGCTTCTTTAAGCAGGGCGCTTAAGTGTTCCTCCACCAAAAAGTGTTGTTCCTGTTTTAGCGCCGATTCCAGTTCCGAGGCAATGGCTTGTAATTTGGGCACGCCGGTATAACAACAGGCACCGTGTAATTTGTGGACTTCTGCCAACAGGTCGTTGTAATTCTTTTCTTCCCACAAGGACGCTAATTTACCCGTGCATTCCGGTAATAGCTTAATAAAATCATGCAAGAGCATTTTGGCGGTTTCGGGTTGCTGATTGGTACGTTTTACAGCCAGTTGCCAATCCATTGTGGGCAAAGATAAGGCCGCAGGCTCAGCATGCTGGCACCAGCGCTTAATTAAATCGAGTAATTCGCCCATTTCCATGGGTTTGGGTAAATAGTCATCCATACCCGAAGCCAATAGCCGCTCTTGCTCTTCTTTAAACGCATGGGCCGTTACTGCAATTATGGGGGTGCCCATATTCAATGCGGTTTTACGAATAAGGCGAGAGGCTTGTAGCCCATCCATGCCCGGCATCTGCACGTCCATTAATATCAGATCATATTCATCGGTTTGGCAGCGATTCACCGCATCTTGGCCGCTCATGGAGGTGGTTAAGCTGACTGGTGAGTGATCTAACCAAGCGTGCAGCAGCTTAAGATTCATTTCCATATCATCGACGGCAAGTATGCGGGTTTTAGGCAAGTTATTAACCTTGTTTTGCAACGGATTTTGATGTTTTGCCGATTTTTGATGCAGTATGCCTTCCAGTTTGGTGACGGTTAGGGGCATCCGTATTTGTTCATGGAAATGTTGTGTCAAACTGGGGTACTGATTAAATGGCTCTGGGCCGGAGTACCAGAGGATCCGTTTTTTGGCAGGAAAGTGCACCAGTTCGCTTAGGTAGGCGTTACGCATATCCAGTTTTGTTAGTGGCACAGTGGCAAATAATAAGTCGGCTTGAAATTGCAGGGATTTTAAAAACGCCAAAGACTCCACACTGGTCACATTGGCACCTAAACGGCTAAGAATAGAGGCAGAGGCACGGCGGGTGTCGGGTAAAGGATCTACCAGCACAACCCGTTTACCAATCCAGTCTGAATGGGGAGATAAGATGTATTTTTGGCTTAGCTGATTGGTTCTAAGGGTGACGTTAAAGGTACTACCCAGCCCCGGCGTACTGATCAAATCCAGTTCCCCGCGCATAAGACGAACCAGTTCCCGACATATCACCAAGCCTAACCCTGTGCCCTGATAGTTTCTGTTTAAGGCATCATCAACCTGAGAAAACGCACTAAAGAGTTTTTTCTTGTCTTGGCGACTAATACCGATCCCCGTATCTTCAATACGAAACCCGATTTCATAGATGCCGTGGGGCAGTGAATGACCACTCACCGCAAGGGTAATAGAGCCTGAGGGCGTGAACTTTAGGGCATTACTGAGCAAATTATTCAGTACCTGCTTGATGCGAAACATGTCACCGATGAGTTTTTCAGGCAAGGGCGCTAATTCGAAAACAAACTCAAGACGCTTTGAATGTGCCGATTTCGACATCAGGGTGACCATATCTTCAAGTAACTGATTCGGCGAGAAAGGCTGGTTGTTGATTTCCAGTTTACCGGCTTCAATTTTGGAAAAATCAAGCACATCGTTAACGATACCCAACAGGTTATCTGCTGCGGTATTGATGATCCTTACCTGCTCTTGTTGCTCCACGGGCAGTGCTGCATGGGTCAGTTCCTTGCTAAAGCCTAAAATTGCATTGAGGGGAGTGCGTATTTCGTGGCTCATATTGGCCAGAAATTGGGATTTAACATTACTGGCATTAATGGCATCTTTTCGCGCAATGTCTAAGCGGGCATTTTGCTCTTCGATTAACTCCATGTTATTGCGCAGATCGTCAGTGGCTTGGGCTACTTCTGCTTCTAACTGCCCGCGACTTTTTTCCATCAGGGCAATAGAGAAAAGGCCCGACTCTAAGAACACGCAGATCTGGAAGCAATACGTGGTAAATTGATTGGAAGGCAATAAGCCGATGAAGCTTAACATCAAAATCAAAGCGCCAAAGGCTAGCGTGCTCCAGGCAAAAATAAAGTAGCGGGCCGGTTTGAAGTAGTTCATGAAGGCTTCAAAACCCGCGTAAATATAGCTGCATATGGCCACCAACCCTATGCCGTATACCAGATTGTTTTTCCAAATATGTGGTAACAGGTTAAACATGCATCCTAGGGCAATAATGGCCTGCAATATCAACAATGTGGTGATCACTGGATGGGCGTTGGGCGCGTGAATGCGGGTTTCTAAAAAGGTGAGGGTAAATACACCTGAGGTAATACCGATGAGCAAAAATATCAGTTCAGTATGACCGGCAAACCAGGGCTGAACCCCTTGGGGAAACAACAGATGAATGTGTCCGCCCCAGACAAATTGCCACAGTATCACGGCCAGGACATAGCCGACGTAGGCCAGTAAACTGGGCTCTTTTGCCCCCATAAATAAGACAAAGTTATACACCGCCAATATAAATAGCCCGCCGTAGAACAGGCCCCATAACAAACTGTCTATTTGCGTGTTATAGCTGTGAATGGCTTCGGGTTTCACTGATAAGGGAACAATTAAACTGGACGAGGCGCTTTCTACTCGTACGTAGAGTTCCAGCGGCGTATCCACGGGAAGGCGAGCACGCATGGTGGGCACGCGGTATATCTGTTCCGATTGTAATTTGCCCTGATGAGACTGCTGTAATACCTGATCGCCCTGAACCAGATACATGTCCACTTTGTCCAGTTGACTGAAATTAATGGTAAACACCCAGTCTTCGGTGTTACTGGCATTACTAAAACGGGTGACCAGCCACATGCCTTTGTTCTGAAACCCCAGATTGGAATTATTCGAAGTGAACCAGCGGAAATCTGACCGTCGATTAATGACTTCACCAATGGTTAACTTATTGTCATCCGTTTCGTAGTAAATTTCAAAGTTATTGGATAAATCTGATTCAACATTCTCGTTGATGAGCTGTAGCGTGGATTGCGCCTGAGTTGGCCCAATACATAGCAACCACAACAGGACAATACTGAACCAATACAACGGTTTTGCGGGCATAGGTATTTATTAAAAAACAAAATATTTGTCTATTAAAGCATCTCATCTGTCATTTGTACAAAACTCTCATCATAAAATGGGCGCAGAGGCGATGACGAATGTTGCATCTGTGGTACCGATACGCACATGTATTGCGAATTCAGTTGCATTGGCTCACAATGGTTTAAAAGCAGTGAACTTAAAATAAAACGAAAATAACGCATGAGCGACGAAATAATCATCAACCGAGATGGCGTTGAGCAACTACCCCTGCGCCGATTTACCGAAGATGCCTACCTGAACTACTCCATGTACGTCATTATGGATAGGGCGTTACCTCACATTTCAGACGGATTAAAGCCAGTTCAACGGCGTATAATTTATGCCATGTCCGATTTAGGACTCAGTGCTACCGCAAAATATAAAAAATCAGCAAGAACCGTAGGGGATGTGCTCGGTAAATTCCATCCTCATGGTGATTCTGCCTGTTACGAAGCCATGGTCTTGATGGCGCAACCCTTTTCATATCGTTATCCCTTGGTGGATGGACAGGGTAACTGGGGCGCACCGGACGATCCCAAATCCTTTGCTGCCATGCGTTATACCGAGGCGCGTTTATCACGATTCAGCGAAGTACTGCTCAGTGAGCTTGGACAAGGTACTGTGGATTGGATGCCCAATTTCGACGGTACCTTAGACGAGCCAAAAGTGCTGCCGGCGAGATTGCCCCACATTTTATTAAACGGCGTAACGGGTATTGCCGTGGGAATGGCCACCGATATACCGCCCCATAATGTCAGAGAAGTGGCAAACGCCTGTGCCATGTTACTGGATAACAGTAAAGCCACCTTAGATGACATCGGTGAGCATGTCTTAGGGCCGGACTTTCCCACCGATGCCGAAATTATTACGCCACGGGCAGATATTCGTAAACTGTATGAAACGGGGCGCGGCTCCATCAAAATGCGGGCAGTGTTTCATGAAGAAAATGGTGACATTGTGATAACCGCCCTGCCTCATCAGGCATCGGGCGCGAAAGTACTTGAACAGATCGCCGGGCAGATGCAGGCGAAAAAGTTACCGATGGTCAGCGACTTACGGGATGAGTCCGATCATGAGAACCCCACGCGCTTGGTGGTGACCCCCCGCTCGAATCGGGTAGATAATGAGCAGCTAATGCAGCACCTTTTTGCCACTACGGACTTGGAAAAAAGTTATCGGGTTAACCTCAACATGATTGGTCTGGATGGCCGTCCTCAGGTTAAAGATTTACGTACCATTCTTAACGAGTGGTTGGTGTACCGAAAAGACACCGTCACACGCCGGTTGCAGTATCGGTTGGACAAGGTGGTGGCGCGCCTGCATATTTTAGAAGGTTTGATGGTCGCCTTTTTAAATATCGATGAAGTGATCGAGATCATTCGTACCTACGAACGCCCGAAAGCCGAATTAATGCAGCGTTTTTCCTTATCGGATAAACAGGCTGAAGCGATTCTCGAATTAAAATTACGCCATCTCGCTAAGCTCGAAGAAATAAAAATTCGTGGCGAACAAGATGAATTGGAAGAAGAGCGTAAGAAGTTAGAAACCTTATTGGGCTCAGATCGTCGCTTAAAAACCTTAATCAAAAAGGAAATACTGGCTGACGCAGAAAAGTACGGTGATGACCGACGCTCCCCCATTGTTGTGCGCTCCGAGGCAAAAGCCTTGTCAGAAAAAGAGCTTATTCCTTCTGAGCCCGTCACTGTGGTGGTGTCTGAAAAAGGTTGGGCCCGTTGTGCAAAAGGCCACGATGTGGATGCAACCGCATTAAGTTATAAGGCGGGAGATGGCTTTTTAGCCAGTGCCAAAGGGCGCAGCAATCAGCCTGTGGTGTTTGTGGATTCTTCCGGACGCACCTTTTCCTGCGATGCGCACGGCCTGCCTTCAGCACGAAGCCAAGGAGAGCCTCTTACTGGCCGCTTTAGTGTGGTAGGTGGCGAACAGTTCACTGATGTGTTGATGGGAGAAGAAGAGCAGCGCTATCTGGTGGCTTCCGATGCCGGTTATGGGTTTGTAGGCAAATTCTCTGACATGATCAGTAAGAACAAAGCTGGGAAAGCATTTTTAACCCTTCCCTCTGGGGCTAAGGTCATGACGCCCAAACCGGTGAATGACATTGAGTCTGATTGGTGCCTTTCCATCAGCAATGAAGGGCGTATGTTGCTGTTTCCACTTAGGGATTTGCCCAGCTTATCGAAAGGAAAGGGCAATAAGTTGATTAATATTCCTGCTGCACGGGCCAAAACCCGCGAAGAATATGTCACCAGTATTGCCGTGGTGCCTGAAGGTGCGTCGGTGAGAATACAAGCCGGGAAGCGTAGCATGACCTTATCGCCGTCTGATTTAGCCCATTACTATGGTGAACGAGGACGTCGCGGGAACAAGCTGCCTCGGGGATTACAACGGGTTGATACCGTGTCTGTGGAAGTGTCACACAAAGCCAGTGATGAACCTGGCGAGGACAGTCAGGCATAACAGCAAAAAAGCCATGGGGGTTACCCCATGGCTTGCAATTATCAATGACAAGGAAGCGTTAGAACTGTGCTTTAAACGCCACGCCGAAATAACGATCGGCATCCCGTGGAACTTGATAACGGAAGTTGTCCCCACTGTAAGTAGTAACATAGCTTTCATCAAGGAGGTTTTTGGCGATAACAGAGACACGGAACGCATCTTCGTTAAAGGATAGCCCCACACTGGCATTGACCAATGAGTAATCAGGTAATAACGAGGCTGGGTTAAACTCCCCCACACTGTCTGGCAGATCCGAATATTGTTCATCGGTGTACACGTAGCTACCATTGAAGTAAACATTGAAGCCATGGCTGGTTTCAAGTACATACTCGGCAGACATTGAGTACTTTAAGTCGGGTGAAAAGGGGACATCCAAACCCGAACGGTCGGTACAAGAAGCCGGATCAACTTCCAAAGGACAATTAAATTTTTCAATTTCGGCTTTGGTATAAGCCACACCACCGATGAATGTGAGATTGTCTGTGGCATTCCACATGAAATCCACTTCCACACCCTGGGTGGTAACATCTCCGGCATTGGTTAAACGGGTGATACAGGTACCATCGGAGCAATCGAAGTTGTTGGCTTGGAAGCCTTCGATGTCGGTGCGGAACAAGGCGAGGTTAAACAATATGTCTCGACTTGCATATTTATAACCGATTTCATAGGCATCGGATTCTTCTGCACCAATAGGGTCGCCATCAACGTCGGGATCAAAGTTGTAATAAACATTGAAACCTGGGCCTTTGTAACCCTGAGAGTAGGTGGCATAGACCATTTGACCGCTGGCAATATCATATTGAATGCCTAATCGGCCGGAAACATTGCTTTCATCGGTACTGCCCTGGCTATCAGTATCAAGGGTCGCAGGACGAACCCCAACACCTGTGCGGCCATATTCGTCGTTATTAACACGGCGATGGGTATAAGAAACTTCATCGTTGGTATAGCGTAAGCCAAAGATCAAACGCAGATCGTCGTCGATATCGTAAGTTCCATCACCATATACCGCCCAGTTGTTAAACTCTGAACTCATGTATGCCGTGGCCGAAACAATATCGTTAGCATTACAGGTCACACCCAGTGCTGAGGCATAGCTATCAAGATCAGATAGCGCCGCGGTAAGGTCATCGCCGGTTAAATTGTTTTCTGCATAATAGGCTAAGGCAGTATCAAGCTGACCGGCGTTGTTTTGGCAGCTTGCTTCACGGGTAAAACTGCGTTGTGAATCCATGTTCCAATAGAACAAACCCGCAAGATAATTAAAGGGGCCATCTAAATTAGAGGCCATACGGAATTCTTGGGAGAACTGACTCCATTGTTGCGGACCTACGTCATGCAATAGGAACTGCGCATCAAATACGGGCTCACTGCTGTCACCGGCGGTGGAAGTAAAGTCACCTTCACGGTATTCCGTGTTATCCCATGAGCGCTGTGCGGTAATGGAGGTAAAGGTATAATCACCAATGGTTTTATCGACTTGAACAGAAAACGCCGAATGTTTATCAATGGTGCGGGATTCAAAATCATGATCAATTTGACGTTGTTCAAGGTCAAGATCGGCAACCCCATCCACAATACCATCACTATTCGGTGCTGCTTTAGAATCCGTGTTGCGCCCACTGGGTAGGAGTTCTAAATCGGCGCAGCAATCATCATCGGCATTATAAAATTCGGCAATGAATTTCACTTCCATATCATCGGCTGGCTCGTATAGGAATACGGCCCGTGCGCCTTCACGGTCATAGCCGTTGACCATTTCATTGTTGTACACATTTTTGATGTAACCGTCGAACTTACCTTGGAAAACAGTCAGGCTGGCAGCCAGGTTATCGGTTAATCCGCCGCTGATGGTGCCTTTAAGACGGTATTCATTGTCCTGATAAAATTCGGTGGACAGGCTGCCGCTGACATCGTATGTAGGATCTTTGGTGGTGATATTCACCGCACCGGCGGAGGCATTTTTACCAAACAGGGTGCCTTGGGGACCGCGCAATACTTCAATACGATCCACATCGTACAAATCGGCAAAGGCTTGGCCTGAGCGGCCTAGTACCACGCCATCAACCACAGTGGCAACACTGGGCTCGGCAGCAATACTAAAGGAAATGGTACCAATACCCCGAACGGTTAAAGCTGAGTTACGGGTGGTGGTCCCTTTTCGAAAACTTACTGAAGGCACTAACGTTTGAAGGTTTTCTACATTGTTAGCGAAGGCGGATTCAATCTGGCTCCCGCGCAATACCGATACCGCTACCGGGACATCACTGATACTTTGGACGCGTTTTTGCGACGTAACAACAATCTGTTCAAAAGACTGTTCATCATCGGTTTGCTCGGTGGTGGTGTCTTGTTGGGCATAACTATGGGTGCTAAGCAGTAATCCGGACGTCATTGCCAGGGAAATTGCCCGACTTAGCTGTGACCTTCTTGTATTCATGTTCTTCTCCAGGGGTTGCTTTAATCGTTCCTTGCCTGCCAAAGATATGCGGGATGGGAACACTGTTTTTATGTTTATGGAGGGCGCGTTCACGCCTTCCATGGGTCAATGCTATCTTGCATCTGTTGTCTTATATAAGAGTTATAAATTAAACAATTGTCACGTGCTTTGCAAACAAAATGTAAAATAAATGTATTTTTTGTGTTTGTGTGCGCTATTCAGTAGCCAATTGCTTTAGGCCAAGCTCGTACCGTTTGCGCCACCATTTCATGCTGAGGCTGATTGCCACTATGCAGGTGATCCAAACTGCAACTAATGCCGGGTAGAAGAGATCGCTAAGACCGCCGACAAAACCGATGGGGGAAAACATGAGATACAGTGTTGTGATAAGCCCTACCAGAATAATGGCGCAAGGAATTGCATAGGGCCAGGGTGTCATATTCACTGCCGCTTTAGGCTCGAAATGCCACGGCGTTGACATGGGTTTTAGGCGGCCGATGGCTAACATAATTGCCAGTTCGATGGCGAATAAAATGGCGTAAATATGGATGAAATTAATCTCTACTTCCCATACAAATTGCAGCAGACCGTAGGCAATGATGTGAAAAATAATCGCGACCTTTGCTGCCAGCGCGGGAACCCGTTTGGTAAATAATCCGACGATGACGATGGTGATCACTGGAATATTATAGAAACCGGTAAATATACGAATGATTTGCCACAACCCTTCTGGTGCAAACATCAGTAGTGGTGCGGTCACAAAAGACAGTACGGCAATAATCAAACTGGTGATCTTAGCCACACGAATGAGTTTGGCATCATCCACCTTGTCCTTTTTGAAAGGCTTATAGACATCCAGACAAAATAAGGTAGCAGCACTGTTCAGTAGCGAATTAAAAGAGCTGAATACAGCGCCCAACAGCACGGCAAGGAAAAAGCCAGATAAGTACTGGGGCAAGACCTCTTTAACCAGATGGGGGTAGGCTAAATCGATGGTTTGTAGGTTTTCGTCCTGATAAAGGTGGTAGGCAATAACCCCCGGCAACATCATTAAAAATGGCACCAGTACTTTAAAGTAACCGGAAAACAAGACCCCTTTTTGCCCTTCTTCTAAGTTCTTCGCGCCCAACGTACGTTGAATAACATATTGATTGGTGCCCCAGTAAAAGAGGTTCGCCAAGATCATACCGGTAAACAGGGTGCCGAAAGGCACGGGATCGTCAGCCCCACCGATGGCATTGAGTTTTTCTGTTTCGGTAGTTGCGATAGTGGTTAACCCATGGGTAAAGCTACCATCACCTAAGGCGATAAGCCCTAATACCGGCACAAGAATACCCACAATGAGTAAGCCAACGCCATTAATGGTATCTGACACCGCCACCGCTTTTAGGCCACCAAAAATGGCGTATAAAGCGCCCACGGTGCCCACCACCACAATAGTAAAAATCAAACTGGCTTGATAACTGAGATTTAATAGACCGGGCACGTCAAACAACCGCAATACGGCGATGGAACCTGAATACAGCACTGACGGGATGGTGACCAATGAATAACCCACCATAAACAACACCACTGTCATACGACGGACGCTGTCGTCAAAGCGGTCACGGAGAAATTCAGGCAGGGTCGAGAAGGCCCCCGCCAAATAGCGAGGGAGGAAGACCAGCGCCATAATGATTGTGGATATACCTGCGGTGACTTCCCAGCCCATGGCACTGAGGTTAAAACCAAATGCAGAGCCATTTAACCCGATGAGCTGTTCGGCTGACAGGTTGGTTAAAATCATCGAGCCCGCGATAAAGGTACCGGTAAGCCCCCGTCCTGCCAGAAAATAACCGTCCTGGGTGTTCACTTCTCCTTTGGTTTTTAGGTAAGAAATCACGGCAACCAGTGCCATACACGCCATACAGGTAAGCAGAGTCAGAGTAATATCCATCAGTCAGGCTCCGTTTACTTCGGCCAGTAGGTCAAAGAAGACATATCCATGTCTGTGTGCATAACCTCAGGGCCAAGGGGAATTTGCTTACCTTTACGGATAAACACTGCCATATCTTCCAGTGCCAGGGTTTCCTCATAGTATTGTTGGCCCTGATATTCTTCGTTGCTGTGCATGCTAGTCCATTGGCCTTCGGGAAGATAAAACTTCACCTTGCCGCCGGGGACAACACAAGGCACCACAAGAAGGTCGTCACCACACATAAATTGTTGTTCAAATTGTCGCGCCAAGGGGTCGCCAGGGAAGGCGAGGGCCATGGCCCGTTGCACGGGAAGGCCGGTCTGGGAGGCTTGTTTGGCCGTTTCTTTAAGATACGGAATTAACTGGTAACGTAATTTCAGTGCAGCAAAAACCGCTTTGGCAGCGTCGTCACCATAGGACCAGGGTTCGCGAGGACCGATGCCGTGTAGTCGCATATGAGCGGAAAAGACCGAGGCCTGCGCCCAACGGACATACAGTTCAGCATCACGGGTATCTTTATAGAATCCGCCGATGTCGGTGGCGAAAAACGGACCGCCAGACATTCCCCAAGACAAGCTGCCTCGAATACTGGCCGCTAGCCCTTGCCAATCAGCTTGAGGGTCGCCGCCCCACTGAGAGGGATAGCGCTGACTGCCTGTCCATGCGGAACGGCTAAATAAAAATGGGCCGGTTTTACAGTATTTTTCTGCGGCTTCGTAAACACAACGGTTGTACAGCATACTGTATACGTTATGCAGTCGTATGCCTGAGTCGCCGCTATAGGACAACATGTTGTCGTCTTCAAGTTGTTCGCCGAAATCGGCCTTGATCATATCAATACCCAGATCGAACAGCGGCTTATGGGATTCCCGCCAGAACGCAAAGGCATCTGGGTTGGTAAAATCTAAAATACCGGAATCTGGCAGTGGGGTGAGCACTTCGCCAAAGGGGCTTAAATCCCATTCGTAGCGATAAGCTTCACCGGTGCGTTTATCTTTAATCAGCCAGCCATTTTCAGCGGCCCGTTTAAACAAGGGGTTTTTCACTGAGATCATGGGGTATTCCCAAACACAGATTTTAAACCCGAGTTCTTTAAGTTGGTCGATAACCGGTTTGGGATCGGCGTAGCGGGTGGGATCCCATTCAAAGGCAAAACGGGTATCCGTATCTTGCCAGGCGCGGCCATCTAAGGTAATGACATCACAAGGCATGTTCTTATCACGCACTTCACGGGCCACGGCGAGTAATTCTTCGGCATCTTTGTAATAGGCTTTAGAAAGAATAACGCCCAGGCTCCATGTGGGGGGCGTTGGCGCAAAGCCGGTAAGTTCGCTGTAAGTACGAACGCTTTGTGCCGGTGATTCACAGTGATAAATAAAGACATCTAGTTCGCTGTCTTCAACAAGGCACACATAGGCTCGCTGTGACCACAACGCATAGCCTACGCCGTGAGTTACTGGTGCTGGCGTATGAACAAACAAGTTCCACCCTTCAGGGCTCCAGGCATAGGGGGTATTTTTGTAAGATTTTTCTGCATTGACCCCAAGGGCATCGTGATTAAACGAGCGGATCAACTGACCCCGTTTATCCAGTTTCCCCCATTTTTCACCTAAACCGTAAACGCCCTCGTCATAACCCAACTCCAAACAAATTAACCAGCCGTCAGCGGTTTTAGCAAAGGGGGGTAAACGATGTTGGCGCACAAAGTGACCATCGGTGGCGCTTTGCTGAACCAGTGTGCCTTGCTTGTATAATTTAAAGTGCAAAGGCGCACTAAACAGCTCTAGACGATAATCACCACCGGTAACGGTGATGTTTTCATCGGTGGTGGTCAGTTGCAGCGCTTCGTTGACGGGCGTTCCGCTAAGCATGCCATAAACCGCCTGCTCGTCGTTTGTTGTCTGAATGCGAAGACCGAATTGACTAATGGAAAAATACAGTGGGCCGAATTGGGTGGGGACGGCTACCCTTTCTGGAGCCTCTAAAAACGCGGGCGCGCTAATATCGGCGGGCTCTATGGCGTTCCAATCGGGTTCATTTACGCAGAAATTCTCACTCATTATTCATTACTCACTATGTCTTGTATAAGACATAAGTTAATGAAATGTAATTTCTGTGTCAATAAATAAATGTTTTGTTGACGTCTATAACAAGATTATTGGGCTATATTTTACAATTAACGTGATGCCGCTAAAAGAAAGCATAACAAGGGCAATACGTCTGACAACTTGGGGAGACAGTTTATGGGACAAATAGCGCCCGAGTTGGGTAGAGATCATCACAACGGGTAATGCAATTAAGGTTGAGAGCAGGGTGATTTGTGAGGGCAATGTGCCAAAGGGCACCATGGCAAGCCGAATAACGGCCGTTACACTGAATACCGCCAATAAGGTAAACCGAATTTCATTTACGGGCCACCGTTGACGGTAGCACTGAAAGACCACGGGGGGCCCAAAGGTAGAAAACATACCGCCCAACAGGCCGCCAATGGAACCCGCGACGGCAAAACCCCATGCACGACCTGACGGGGTGGCATTTTTCCTGCGCAGCATAAGTAAAGCGCAACAAAAGAGGATGGCAACACCTAGCAAGATGTTTAACCAGGCCGATAATCCGGCGGATAGCAGCTCCAAGATGGCAAAGCCTACGGCCATAAATGGGATGCCAGGCAGCAGAATATACATAAACGCCCGACGATTGACCTGATGGAGGTTTTTAAACACCAGTGTGGAGGAATTAAAGAGCCCTAAGGCACTGACAACAAAGGTGGTGGCGGTTAGCGGAAGCAGGTTAAACAGGGTAAAACTGGAAACCACCAACAGGCCAAAACCAAAGCCGCTTAAGGTTTGCAGGAGCGTGGCAAATCCGATAAAGAACAAAATGGGTATCAGTATTTCTAGTTGCATTGCCGAACACACCTTTGGTATATGAATATTATAAACAGTGGGTTATGTATCTTGTATATGGTATAAAATGAAAATCAGCTTTCGGTTATGGTTTTATGACAACATCTCAATTCGATCATAAATTAAGCGGGCCAAGTCTCGCCTTTCAGCCTCTTTATCAGCAGGTGGCTGAGTACATCAAACAGCTTATCGTAGAGCGTCGATGGCAACCGGGTGAAATGCTACCCAGTGAATTTCGTCTGGCGGACGAATTTAAGGTTAGCCAAGGAACGGTGCGTAAAGCATTAACCTTGTTAACCGATACCAAAATCGTCACTCGTCGGCAGGGTGTGGGTACCTTTGTTTCTGAACATACCGCACAAGATGCTCTGTTCCGGTTTTTCCCCCTGCAAGCGGATGGCGGCGGGGCCGAACTGCCAAAAGCTGAGCTGTTAAGTGTTGAAGTTGAATCGCCCAATACCGCAGTGCAAAAAGCCCTGCAAATTAAGGCCAAAGAAAAAGTCACCAAACTTACCCGTCGGCGCATTCTCAATAATGAATTTTGTATGGTAGAAACCATTTATCTGCCTAACACTTTTTTCCCGGATATCGCCAAACGCAAGGATATCCCGCACACACTGTATCACTTCTATCAAACAGACTATAACCAAACGGTACTTAAGACACAGGACAGTATTAAAGCCAAACTTGCCAGCGAAGAAGAGGCCGCGTTACTCAATATCAAATGCAGTGAGCCTCTACTGGCAGTAACCCGGGTTACAGAATCCTTGGAAGGCAAGCCTATTGAATACCGGGAAAGCATGTGTCGAAGCGATCACTACCATTATCAGGTTGAGCTAGACTAACCCACCGCTTATCCAACGAACTTCGTTTTCCATCCACTCACTTTCGTTTTTCCCTATGGAAGGGGCGATTTTGTCGCGCCTACTCCCCGTGTTTTTACGCCTTATTCCCACTTTTTTCATGTCATAACGGTTAATTTGTTAACAGTTTGTTGACATGGCTTGCTCTCTATAATAACTTATGTCTTATACAAGACTAAAGTGTTTATTTAGAATATAAGGTCAATTTCATGAAAATGTTAGAAAAGATCCCTGAAGTCGGATTCGGTTTTTGGAAGGTAGATAAAGATGTATGTGCCGAAACCACTTACCAAGCCATTAAAGCAGGCTACCGTCATCTTGATTGTGCAACAGACTACGGCAACGAAAAGGAAGTGGGCGAAGGGATAAAACGGGCCATTGACGAAGGCCTTTGCTCACGGGAAGAGCTGTGGGTGACATCCAAGTTGTGGAATACCTTTCATGCGCCGGAACATGTGCCCTTAGCATTAACCAAGACCTTGGAAGATTTGCAACTGGATTACCTGGATCTTTATCTCATCCATTTTCCCATTGCGCAAAAATTTGTGCCCATAGAAACCCGTTACCCGCCAGAATGGTTCTATGATCCCCAAGCCAGTACACCTGAAATGGTGATGGCTCCCGTCCCGCTTTATAAAACATGGGAAGCGATGGAAGGCTTGGTGGAAGATGAAAAAGTACGTCAAATTGGCGTATGTAACTACAATACGGGCTTGCTTCACGATTTGATGTCCTATGCCCGTATCAAACCTTCCATGTTGCAAATCGAATCCCATCCTTATCTTACTCAGGAACGCTTAATTCGTCTGGCAAAAGATTATGGTCTTGCCGTTACTGCGTTCTCGCCGTTAGGCGCCTTGTCTTATTTAGAGCTGGAAATGGCCGATCAGACAGAATCTGTATTGGAACAAGAGGTTGTAAAACAAGCGGCCGCAAACCACAACAAAACCCCGGCGCAGATTGTGCTGAGATGGGGTGTACAGCGTGGTACAGCCATCATACCTAAAACGTCCAAGATCGCGCGGATGAAAGAAAACTTGGCGATTTTTGATTTTTCATTAACGGATGAAGAAATGGCGGCCATCTCGGCGCTGAATATTAATCGTCGATTTAATGATCCCGGTCATTTCTGCGAAGCCGCATTCAACCGATTCCACCCTATTTACGATTAGGAGACGACTATGAACAATACTATTCATTACGCAAAAGTGGCAACACAACACCATTACAATAATGATGTCTTTCCTGAAATAGTGGTGAACGATGGAAGCTGTAAAACAGTCGCTGAAACGGTGGCATTTATTCAGCAAAATCAACAGGCGTTGGAAGCGCGGTTAGATAAAGCCGGTGCGCTCTTGTTTAGAGGGTTCCCCATCGATTCAGCAGAAACCTTTGATGTGTTTTCCCAAGGTTTTGGTTACCCGAATTTTACCTATCAGGAATCACTGTCAAACGCAGTGAGAATCAACTTTACTGAGCGGGTGTTTACCGCTAACGAGGCGCCAAAAGAAGTGGAAATCTTCTTGCATCATGAAATGGCACAAACGCCCATTTCGCCTAGCAAACTGTTTTTCTTTTGTCAGTCGGCAGCAGAAAAAGGCGGTGCTACTCCGCTATGTCGCTCGGATATGTTATTTGCTGAGCTGGAAAAAGAAGATCCCAGCCTGGCCAATACATTTAAAGAGAAGGGCGTAAAATATACCACCACCATGCCGGCGGCCAATGACGCAAATTCTGGCCAAGGACGAAGCTGGAAGAGCACCCTTAGCGTTGAAACCAAAGAAGCCGCAGAACAAAAGCTCAAAGAGCTGGGGTATAGCTGGAAGTGGTTAGATGATGGCAGCTTGTGCGCTATCACTCCGGTTTTACCTGCGGTGATTGAATTATCTGATGGCTCCCATGCTTTTTATAACCAACTAATTGCGGCCTACCTTGGCTGGAAAGGGGTACGTGAAAATCCGTCATCTGCGATCACTTTTGGTGATGGTACGCCCATTCCCAAAGACGGTCTTGAACGCATCGCCCAGTTATCTGAACAATTTACTTTTGATCTACAGTGGCAAGACGGCGATGTGGCCATTGTTGATAATTATCGCACCATGCACGGTCGTCGTCCCTATTCGGGGGAGAGAAAGCGTCAGGTGTTGGTTGCACTTGTGGCATCACAAACGCCTATCTCATGACTGCCTTAGTGACAAAGTGGAAGCAATGCTGGCCGGGATTGGGCGTTGCATCGATTACCGGCATGGCCGCTTTGTTTCTTAGTGAGCATTACGGTGCCCCAGCAATGCTGTTTGCATTGCTGTTGGGCATGGCGGTTTCCTTCTTGTATCAACAAGACAGCCCTTGTTCTTGCGGCATTGATTTCGCTGCTACCACGCTACTTCGCACCGGCGTGGTTTTACTTGGGTTACGTATTGCCTTAGGTGATCTTGTGGTACTTGGATGGGAAACAGCACTGGTACTGGCGTTGGCTATTTTTACCACCATTTTATTGGGCGTTTTTTTAGCGAGAGCGCTGGGCTTTCAGAAGCGATTTGGCGCCCTGACGGGAGGCTCGGTATCCATTTGCGGTGCCTCGGCGGCGCTTGCGATTTCGACTATTCTACCGGCGGGAAAAAACCATGAACGGGATACCCTGTTGACCGTGATTGGGGTTACCGCCATGTCCACCATTGCCATGATCCTCTATCCCATCATCGCCCAACAATTGGGATTAACCGAGACCCAGTCCGGTATCTTTATTGGTGGCACGATCCACGATGTGGCTCAGGTTGTGGGGGCAGGCTATTCCATTTCCGATGAAGCGGGTGATTTGGCAACCTTGACCAAATTGGTGCGGGTAGCAATGCTCATGCCTGTGGTACTCATTATGATGGTTGTTATTAAGCATCACTTCAAGCGTAAAAATATAGAAGCGGATGGTCAGGTACCCAAATTGCCTTTGTTTTTGGTGGGATTTGTGGTGCTAATGCTAGTGAACAGCTTTTTCACCTTACCAGAGGCTCTGACCTCAGGAGCCTCGGATATTTCCCGCTTTTTTCTGGTGGTGTCAATAACGGCAATCGGCATGAAGTCGAATCTTGGGAAATTGGCTGAAGTTGGCGTGTTGCCCATTGTACTTATCGTTACTGAAACGGTGTGGATAGCATTATTAATATTAGGTTACCTGTGGTGGCGCTAACGGCCTACCACCCGTAGGATTCAGGGAGTATTACCATGTCAAAACGGGGCATACATCAGTTGTACAGCAAAGATCCCATAGCTGCCGATAACACTGTTTTTGGGCGCACATCCCATGGGGTGTCCCGCCGCGGGTTTCTCAGTGGGCTTAAAACGCTCACCGCTCTATTAGGCGCGGAAGTGGTGTACAGTCAGTTTATGCCCGCAGGGCTCATCCCGGCTGCCTTTGCGCAGTCAGATAATCCCTTTTCCATACCGGGAAAAGAGGGGTTGACGATATTAAATGATCGGCCTATTAATGCCGAAACACCCGCCCATCTCTTGGATGATAGGGTGACACCGGCGAAACACTTTTTCGTGCGTAATAATGGATTACCCCCTGAAAATGTGGATCTCTCATCTTGGACACTGACCATTGAGGGAGAGTCGGCAGCCCAATCAAAAACCTTTACCCTTGATGAGCTTAAACAGAATTTTAAACATTATACCTACCAACTGACGTTGGAATGTGGTGGTAATGGTCGCGCTGAGTTTGCGCCTGCCGCCACAGGAAATCAGTGGTCAACCGGTGCCGTGGGTTGCCCAAGTTGGACGGGAGTGCGGTTAAAAGACGTGCTTTCTGCCGTGGGGGTAAAATCTGACGCGGTATATATTGGTTATTATGGCAAGGATCAACACCTTAGCCGTACACCGGGTAAAGAAGCCATCTCCCGTGGTGTGCCTATCAGTAAGGCCATGGAAGATGAATCTTTAATTGCCTGGCAGATGAACGGTGAGCCCTTGCCGGCCATGAACGGCTATCCCTTGCGCTTGGTCTTTGGTGGTTGGCCTGCGTCGACTTCAGGTAAATGGCTGTCTAAAATTGTCATTCGAAACAAGGTGCATGATGGAGCCAAAATGGGCGGAAAAGCGTATCGCTTACCGTGCGAACCGGTGGCGCCGGGCACCAGTGTTCCTGACTCGCAAATGTGCATAATTGAAGCTATGCCAGTGAAATCCCTGATCACCTATCCCCGTTCGGGCATTGTGCATAAGCAGGCCCAATCGCTGGAAGTCCGGGGACATGCTTGGTGTGGTGAAGCGGCCGTCAAGGCAGTGTTTACGTCTATCGATTTTGGTCAAACCTGGCAGCAGGCATCGTTAACCAAACCGGTGAATCGTCATGCATGGCAGCACTTTACCTCCAAGGTTCGCTTTCCTCAAAAAGGGTACTATGAAATATGGGCTCGGGCGGTGGATGAAAATGGCCGTTCGCAACCAATGGTGTTACCGGGGTGGAATCCAAAAGGGTATTTAAACAATGCCTGCCACCGTATTGCATTAAAGGCGGTGTGAGATGAAGATCATGGATCGCCTTCATGGGGGAAAGGCGTTATTGGCGGTGCTACAAACCAGTCTGTTTTGTGTCTGCGCTAGCTATGGGGGAGACAGTTATGCCGCATCAACGGCGTTACCCCCAAAGGACGAAAATGGTTTAGTAAAGGCCGAGGGCTATCAACTGGTTAAAGCACATTGTAGTGCGTGTCATTCTCCCTCGCTGATTGTGCAAAATCATATGCGCAGAGAACGCTGGTTGGAAACCATCCGTTGGATGCAGGCCACACAAAAGTTGTGGCCTTTAGGAGAGGCAGAACCGGCGATCCTGGATTATCTTGAAACCTGGTATGGTCCGAAAACCCAGTATCGGCGCCCCCCATTACCAGAGGCGCTGATGCCACCGAAAACGCAATAAACCCATAAGGCTAGGTTTATTTGGCGTTGGTACTTTCGAAAATTTTATCTGCCGAGGCGGCGACAAAACCCTGGTAGAGACGACCATCTGGCATGGCATAACGCTGGGCAAACTCGTAGAAACACGATGGTATGACTAACTTTTCATCGTCCATGGTGACTTCGGCTTTATCGGCCATGGTGGACGATTGAGCCAGAAAAACCTCTTTGCCGCCTTTGATTTCACCGCCTGACGTATTCAGTACAAACCCCGCTTTTTTCAACAGCGCATTCACTGCTTCTAAGGATTGGACTTGTTCGAGATAGTTCACGCTAACGGTAAAATGATTAGCTTGGAATCCCCAGGCTGCAAGCCAGGCGGCATATTCCGATTCACTCAGTAGCGTTTCGTAGTCGTCCTTGCTTAAACGCCAGTGACGATCAGAATACAGGAAGTCATCATTGATGACGACATTGGCATCCATTTGCGCCACTAAATCCAAGATAATACCTTGTGCGGTATCTGATAATTCCGCTACCCGTAATTCACTTATAAACACCTTGGGTTTGGTTTCATCGGGATGTTCAAAATGTTGGGCAGTAAGCTTTTTGGCTTCAAAGTTGTAATGGCCTTTTGCTTGGTAACCGAGGGCAAGAAAATGGGCCGCTAGTTTATCTAAGGCGGTTTTCTCCAAATTAAAGGTTCTAAAGGCCACGTGGTCGTTGACAATTTGATCACTGGATTCTTCACCGGCCAACAAGGCGTGAATTTTATGCGCCGAGGGCGTGATAGAAACGTATTTTTCCCACAAACAGGAAAATAATGTATCTACATCTTTATGCATAAGAATAAGACTCCTTGGTGTTTACAGTGTTAAACCAGGAC